>NZ_JBINJD010000008.1:0-66205 GCF_043951915.1 Alienimonas sp. DA493
GTCCGCAACGCCCGGCACAGCGTCGGACCGTTGACGGTCCAGCCGCGATCGGCCGCTCCTACTTGACCCGCCGCACCCGGCTTTCGGAGACGCGAAACAGGGCGGCGACCTCGCGGGCGCCCCGTCCGGAGTCGCACTCCCGCAGGACTTCGGCCCGGCGTTCCTTGGAAGAAACCGCGGCGGCGCCGACGGGCGGGAACGGGACGCTCGAAAGCGGACGATCCCGCCGCCCACGCGCTGCGGCTACCTGAAGAGCGCCCTATAAATAAGTCTTCGTCGGAATGGCGTTCGCTGCCGCATTCGCCGTCTTCCCCGTTCCGTTTCTCCGCCGTCTGCCCTCGGCGACCCGCTGGGGCATGGTGGCCCTCGGAGGCCTGTTCCTTATTGGCGCTGTGGGATGGGAAACAGTGGCCGGTCAGCACGGCGAAGGCCGCTCTCGGAACGTCCAAGGCGCGTTGCTGACCGCCGTCGCAGAATCGTTCGAGATGGCCGGCGCCATCCTGTTCGTGGTCGTGTGACTTCGGCACGCCGAACGACGGCACGGAGGAATCGTCGTCGCAGGCGGCCCGTCTCCGAGGGCGGCGGAGAAGTCTTACAAACTCGCCCCACGTCGATCGCGTACGGCCAAGCGGGTTGAGGCGTCGAAGCGTGAGCTGATCTCAAGAACCGACGATTCTATAGAAATCGCCTCCGCAATCGCGTCGGTCGACTGGCCGCCAGCGGGTAGCGGCCTGGTCTCACCTCCCGGCGACCTCCTCCTCCCCGGGCGGTCACCGGCCGCATTCGCTTTAATCGAAATGACAAGCTGACGACGGCGTCATTCGAGGGCTTCAGCCACCCCCGGGCGGAGCAGGTTTACGGGGAGGTTGACGCGGTCCGCGGCGCTCTCGCTGGGGGGATCCGTCGCGGATCGAGCTCCTCCGGCAGCAGGCGGAACTCTTCTCCGCCGAAGGCGACGACGTCGCCCAGTGCAAGGCGTCGGCGGCGGACGGGGGCGTTGTTGACGCGGGTGCCGCCGGCGCTTCGCAGGTCGACCACCCAGGGGCCGTCCGTTCCGTAGAGGAGCAGCGCGTGCAGCGCGTCGGCGGCGGGGGCGGCGAGGACGAGATCGGCGCCCCGGCGCCGGCCGACCGTCGCCACGGGCCGGAGAGGGGTGAGCGCGGCGCCGGCCCGGCGGCCGTCCGTGGGCAGGAGGCAGAACCGCGGGGAGTTCATCTCCGGCGGCGTCTCCGTGCGGGGGTACAGGAGTCGGAGGCGCGGCCGACCGCTCCCCGGCGGGGCGGCGCACCCGCTGCGGAGCGTCAGCTCGTACGGGCCGAGTCGCACCTGCTTGCCGGGGACCAGCAGGAGGGCGTCCGTCCGCCGTTCCTTCGAACTCAACCCGCCCGGTTCGCCCGCCAGACACAGCACCCCCCCGCGGAGCGCCTGCAACACCGCGTGACGCGCCGCCAGCCCCTCGCCACGGACCGGCATGTGCACCCCCGCGGCCGTGCCGATCACCGCCTGCGGCGCCGCAAAGCGATACCGGATCTTCGAGCCGTCCCGAGCGTCCCGCAGCACGACCTCCGGCCGCGACGGATCTCCCGGATCCCAGTTCGGCAACAGGAACGCTGCGCCGTCGAGGGGGCTGAGAGGGCCGACGGGGAAGTCCCGCCCGTCTTTGTCCGCCCGTTCCGGCCGGCGTTCCGGAACCGCGGGAACGGAGCGAACCGCCGCGGGCTCCGGCCGCTCGACGACGAGCGTCGTGGGCTCCGCCTCTCCGTCGTCCTCGGTCACCGTCGTCGCGGGAGAGCCGCTCCTGTCGTTCACGCCCGGAACTCCGAGGGCGTTCGCCTGGCCGTCGGGCGAATCTCCGTCGTCCGCACCCTCGCCGAAAACGTCGAACCGACCCGCGGATGCATCGCCGTTCGACCGCCGCATCATGCCGACCATGATGCGGCGGCGGCGATGAGCGGGGGAGGGGCGGATCATGACACCGGAAGGGCAGAGCGGCCGCGGGGCGGGCGATCGGAACGAAGGAACGGCGAAAGCCGACCGTCGGCGTTCGACGGACGCCGCCGGCCGACCCTCCCTGACATCGAGCCGCTCGGATTTAATCTTCCGACCGAAGCCGAGGCGGGGCAAGACGTTGCCGCCGTTCCGCCCGAAAACGAGCCGATCCCCAGGTTAAAAGACCCCCGAACGGGGGCCTTTCGCCCGCAGTGCAACCCGTTTCCGACCGCCCGGCGCCAGCGGAAGGACCCGTGGCCGTCACGCCGCGTGGTAGTCACGGTACCACCGCACGAACGCCGCGACGCCGTCTTCGATGGGGGTCGACGGCGTGAGGCCGATCGCCTCCTCGAGCGGTCCGACGTCGGCGGCCGTGGAGACCACGTCGCCGGGCTGCATCGGCAGGAACCGCTTCTCCGCCCGCCGTCCGCAGGCGGATTCGATCACCTCGATCAGCCGCATGAGCTCCACCGGCTCCCGGCTGCCGAGGTTGTAGGTGCGGAACGGCCCGGCCCCGACGTCCGGCGACGTCGGCGGCCCCGCGGCCGGCCCTGCGGCCGGTCCCGGCGGGCGGGCGGCGAGGCGGACGACGCCCTCCGCGGCGTCGTCGACGTAGGTGAACCCCCGCCGCATCCGCCCCTCGCCGTACACGTCGATCGGCTCGCCCCGCAGGATCCGCTCCGTGAACTTCCACACGGCCATATCCGGCCGGCCCCACGGGCCGTAGACGGTGAAGAACCGCACGCCGCTGCACGGCAGGCCGTAGAGGTGGGCGTAGCTGTGGGCCATCAGCTCGTTCGCCCGCTTGGTCGCCGCGTACAGGCTGACGGGGTGGTCCGCCGGGCGGTCGACGAACAGCACGGGCTCCGGGCTCTCCCCGTACACGCTGCTGCTGGAGGCGTAGACCAGGTGCGGCGGTCGCGACTCCCCGTCCTCGCGTGACGCCTCCGCCTGCCGGCGGCAGCCCTCCAGGACGTTCAGGAACCCGGTCAGGTTCGCTGCGGCGTAGGCGTGAGGGTTGTCGAGGCTGTGCCGCACCCCGGCCTGGGCGGCGAGGTGAATCACTCCGCCGAACGGCCGCGACGCAAAGATTTCTTCGCAGGCGGTTCGGTCGGCCAGGTCGATTTGGCGGAAGTCGAACTCGGCCCCCGACGCCTCCGCCGCCGCGACGAGCCGCTCCAGCCGGGCCCGCTTCAGCGTCGGCGAGTAGTACGGGTTGAGGTCGTCCACGCCGACGACCGGCGTCCCGGCGGCGAGCAGCTTCTCCCCCACCGCCGCCCCGACGAACCCCGCGGCCCCCGTCAGCAGCACCGCTCCGCCGGCGAGAATTTGCGGCACTGCTTCGAGGACTCATAAAGGGGGCGCGTGGGCCCCGCATGTGGCTGGGGACGCCGGGAGTTTGGCGGCGCGACGCCCCTTCCGTAAAGCGCCCGCCGCTCTGCGGACGATCGAAGCGGGCGCCGCTGATCGACCCCGAGGGCCAACGCAACGCCTCGCGGCATTCTCGCTGCGACTCTTCAGTCTGACTCCCGCCTGACTCCAAGCTGACTCTGCGAGACCTTTCTCGCCCTCGACTGCGACTCGTTCCGGGGAGTCAGGGCGGCTGGCGACGGCCGTGGCGATCGCCGTGGTCGAAGCCCTCGACGTCCGTGACGCCGCCTGCACCTCCGATTCGAGTTTCAACGCGGCCGTCCGCGCGCTGCTCAGCTCCAGATGGCGTCGCAGCCCGCCCAGCCGGCGGGCGACGGGCGTTCGGCCGGGGGCGGTGCGGGGCGTGTCGAGGTGGCGGCGGCGGCGGCGGCGGCTCAGGATGGCGGTGGAACCGCGGTCGGACCGTCGGGCAGGAGGTCCCGAGACGCGCCGGTCGCTTCGAAGATTCCTCCCACCGCACGCTCCCGTGATCCGTCCCGTGATCCAAACGGCGACCCGAGCCGTCCTCGCGGGGGCGTTCGTCGGGGCGCTGTGCGGGGGCGGGGCCGGTGCGGGGGA
The DNA here is from genome assembly GCF_043951915.1 of Alienimonas sp. DA493. Taxonomy (NCBI): domain Bacteria; kingdom Pseudomonadati; phylum Planctomycetota; class Planctomycetia; order Planctomycetales; family Planctomycetaceae; genus Alienimonas; species Alienimonas sp. DA493. Next base: position 3,979 of record NZ_JBINJD010000008.1, read on the forward strand.
GCCGGTTGCGGCGTTGTTGGAGCAGGCGTGCCTCGACTGCCACGCCGGGCCGGCCGCCGAGGGGGGGCTGGACCTCGCCGCCGCCGACCCGCACGACCCCGCGGCCGACGCCGCGGTCTGGGAGGCCGTCGTGCGGCGGGTGCGGACCGGGCAGATGCCGCCCGCGGAGATGCCGCGGCCGGACGCCGCCGCGGTCGCGGCGGCGCTGGGGGCGTTGGAGTCCGGCCTCGACGCCGCCGCCGCGCGCACCCCGCGGCCGGGGCGGACGGCGACGTTCCGGCGGCTCACCCGGGCCGAGTACCGGCACGCCGTCCGCGATCTGCTGGCCGTCGAGGTGAACGCCGCGGAGCTGCTGCCGGCCGATCAGGAGGGGCACGGGTTCGACAACGTGACCGTCGGCGGGCTCTCCCCGACCCGGCTGAACCGGTTCGTCTCCGCCGCCGAGCGCATCGCCCGGCAGGCGGTCGGTCGCCCCGGCGGGGCGGGGGGCGTCACCGTGCGGCTGCCCCCCGACCGCACCCAGGAGGCCCACGCCGCCGGCCTCCCGCCCGGCACCCGCGGGGGGACGGTCGTCTCCCACGACTTCCCCCGCACGGGCGAGTACGAGATCGCCGTCCGGCTGATGCGGGACCGCAACGAAGAGGTCGAGGGCCTCGACCGCCCGCACCGGTTCGAAATCCTCCTCGACGGGGAGCCGGCCGCGTCGTTCACCGTCGAACCGCCCCGCAGAAAGAAGGGAACGGACGGCTGGGAGGCGCCGGACCACGCGGCCGTCGACCGGCACCTGACCGTCCGGCTGAACGTTCCCGCGGGGCCGCACGCGGTGGGGGCGACGTTCGCCCGGGTCGGCCGCTCCCTGATCGAAACCGCCCGCCGGCCGCCGGACGCGCGGTTCAACTTCTACCGTCACCCGCGCCGCACGCCAGCGGTTTATCAGGTGACGATCAGCGGCCCGCTGGGCGCCTCCGAGGCCGGCGACTCCCCCAGTCGGCGGCGGCTGCTGGGCGGGCTGTCGGAGGGCCTGAGCGACGACGACCGGGCCGCCGCGGCCCTCGCCCGACTGGCCCGCCGGGCCTACCGCCGACCGGTGACCGACGCCGACCTCGCCCCGCTACTCGCCCTCTACGACGCCGGCCGCGACGCCGCGCAGCCCGGGGAAAGGGCCTTCGACGCCGGGCTGGAACTGGCCGTCGCCGGCGTGCTGGTGAACCCGAACTTCCTGTTCAAAATCGAACGCGACCCGCCGGGCCTGACGGACGGTGAGGCCTACCCGGTGGACGACGTGGCACTGGCCTCGCGGCTATCGTTCTTCCTCTGGGCGAGCGGGCCGGACGACGAACTGCTGGAGTTGGCGGAGCGGGGCGAACTCTCCCGGCCGGGCGAAGTCGGCCGGCAGGTGCGGCGGATGCTGGCGGACGACCGGGCGGACGCCCTCGCCGAGAACTTCGCCGGCCAGTGGCTGCGGCTCCGCAATCTGGAGGGCGCCGCCCCGGACATGCGGCGGTTTCCGGACTTCGACGACAACCTCCGCGACGCCTTCCGCCGGGAGTCCGAACTGCTGGTCGCCGACGTGCTGCGGACCGACCGCCCGGTCACGGACCTGCTCGCCCCCGGCCACGCCTACCTGAACGAACGGCTGGCGATGCACTACGGCCTGCCCGGCGTCCGCGGCAGCCGGTTCCGCAAGGTGCCCCTGCCGGACAACGCGCGGGGCGGCCTGTTGCGGCAGGGGAGCGTGCTGACGGTCACCTCCTACGCGACCCGCACCTCGCCGGTGCTGCGGGGGGCGTGGGTATTGGAGAACCTGCTCGGCACCCCGCCGCCGCCCCCGCCGCCGGATATTCCGGATTTGGAAGACAACACCGTGGCGGCCGGCCTGCCGGTCCGCGAGCGGTTGGCGGAGCACCGGGCGAACGCGGCCTGCGCGGTCTGCCACGACCGGATCGACCCGCTCGGCCTGGCGTTGGAGGGCTACGACGCCGTCGGCCGCGTGCGCCGGTTGGAGGAGGACCGCCCCGTCGACACGACCGGCGGCTTCCCCGGCGGCGAATCGCTCGCCGGCGTCGCCGACCTCGAAGCGGCCCTGCTGGACCGCCCCGACCTGTTCGCCACGGCCCTGACGGAAAAGCTGCTGATCTACGCCCTCGGCCGCGGCCTCACCCCCCACGACGCCCCCGCCGTCCGGGCGATCGTGCGGCGAGCGGAAAGCGGCGGCTGGCGCTCCGCGACCCTGCTGACCGCCGTCGCGGAGAGCGTCCCGTTCCGGATGCGGGCGGCGGGCGCCTCGCCGTAGGGTCCGCTGTGCGGACCGCGTCGGCGGAGAGGGCGGTCCGCAGAGCGGACCCTACGGGCGTCTGGTTCGTGCGCAGAACCCTCGAACGGGCAGCGACTCGCGGACGGGCGGCGCCGGGTGCCATGCTCTCACGGCTCGGGAGCGGAGCGGACGAGTCGGGTGAGCATGCGAGTGACGCGGCGGTCAGGGAGGACGGGCGAACGTCGCTCGGCATGCTCACCCCGTCCGGCTCCGCGGCCGCTCCGCCGGCCGGTGAGAGCATGGCACCCAGTCGAAGACCATGCCACCCTGCCGGACCGCCGCCCTACTGACGGCCATCGCGGAGAGCGTGCCGTTCCGCCTGCGGGCGGCGGACGACGTGATCGCGCAAGCTGGTCCCGAGTTGCGTTAGTCAGTCAGCCGATTCAGCGGGTGCTTCCGGAACTGCTCGCGGAATACCTTCCGCAGCGGGGCGTTCCTTGTGTCGGCGAGGGCGGCCTCCACCGCCGCCCCGTCCTTCCAACCGACTGCGTACTTCTTCGCCCCGGCCGCCGCTGTCAGCAGCGTGAGGGCGTCGGCTGACAACTCGCCGGAAGTCCAGAACTCAAAGTGGTGCTTCTGCTCGCGGAGGTCCGGCCGCATGTCCAGCCACGCCCGCAGCAGCGGGATCTGCTCGAAGACCCACTTCTTGACCAGATCGTCGTCGACGGCCTTACCCGGCGAAACGGTCTTGCACTCGATCAGCCATACGTCCGTGCGGCCAAGTTTGCACAGCACGTCCACATCGGTCTGGCGGCCGTCGGGCAGGTTGACCGGCTCCCGCACCTCCACCCCGCCGCCGTGGAGCTTCTTAGCAAGATGGGCGGTCAGCAGTTCGAAAAGCGGCCCCCGCAGGCTCTCTGCCGCGCCCTCGATCTTCGACAGGGTCCCGAGCAGCTGCGCCAACTTGTCCGGGTTCTTCGCCGCCACCGCCCCGGCGTTCGTCAGCGTCTTCACCAGTTCCCTCAGTGCCGCCCCGGTCCCGCCGCCGAACAGGTGGTCCGGGGTCAGCAGCAGCACCCCCGCCCGTTGGCCGGCCTGCAACGCGGACCTGTCGTACCCGCCTGCGACCAGCACGGCGAGGAACGGCGGGGTGTTACTCAGGTTCCGCAGCACCGACACCTTGCGGAGAAAGAACGCGATATGCCGGTCCGTGAGATCGTCGCCGAGCAGCACGTCGACCGTCACGAACCCCGTCTTGCGGTTCTTGTCGTCGCCCGGCCGACCGATCGGCACGACGTAGCTCGGGGCGGTGAGGGCCCAGTCGAAGTGGCCGAATTCAGCCCCGCCTGGCGAGGAATCCGTCTTCACGAGGTTGAAAGCTCCCAGCCCGGTCCGTCGCAGCCACTCGCCGGTGCCGTCGATGACGACCCGCTCGGCCAGATCGCGGCCGCGGGCGGCCCCGTCGCCGTCTAGGTAGAACCCGGGCCAGTCGTGATGAAGGAGGAGGCGGACGGCCCCGTCGGGCTCCGCGATCTGGTGAAGAGCCCCGACGGCGGTGAGACCTTCCCGGACGCGGCCTGCGGAAACTTGCTTCGTGAGCTTCCGCGGGGCTCCGCTGAACCGGTTGAAATCCTCCTCCCGCACGATCCCGCCGCGGGCGGCGAGGGCATCGGCGGCGATTGCGTGGATCGAGTTCTTGGAGCGCAGGGCCCTCGCCAGCCCCTCCCAGAACTCGGCGTCGTTCTTCTGTCCGGGGGCCCAGAGGAAGGAGTCCCTATTCGGCAGGTTCAGCCCGCGATGTCGGTGGACCTGCCCTCGTGACGCCGCCCGACTAACTCGCTGCCGTGCGGCCGCGGGCGAGACGCCGCCCTCGACCAGCAAACGTGCGACGGCGGAGGCCAGCATCGGCCCCTTCGCCTTGAGCAACTCTGGAACGGGATCGGGCATGTCACACGGCTCTATTTACAGGTACAACCCATCTGGGGGTCTGCAGATTTTCAGGCAGGGCCGCGGGATCGGAAAGCGTCAGTAACTGTAGACTGAGACGCCTACGGCCCGTCGGAGGTTCAGGGTACGCCTGTCACACTGGCTTCTGGAACCTCACCAATCGGGGTGAATCGGGGACCCGCGGCGGGGTGGCCGGGGTCGGCCGGCAAGACGTCTCGGAAAGGCGTGTCGACGTGAATCGGCCGCCCCGGGCGAGCGGCGGGGACGGTTCTGCGACGGCCGCCCGATCCGGCGGAGCGTCGGGTCGTCGGCCGGTTCGTACGCCGAACTGCTGATCCGGCAACGGGTTCCGGCAAAACAGGTCCCGTTCCCGCGTAGGGCGAGGCCCCGCCGTTCCCGCCCACACCGACGCGGGCGGCCGGCGGGCGCCTCGTGGGGCGAACGACGCGGCCGACCTTGGTGAGGGACGCCGCGTTCGCTCGCCCCCGCGCCCGTCGGCCTGCGCAGCCGACCGGCGCGATCCGCCTCCCCGCCCGTCGGCACGGACGCCGACACCCGCCGCGCGACCGTCCGGGAGAGCCATCGAGCAGCCGCTCGTCCGGCCCCGGGCGCCGCGGGCGGGCCGTTTCCGAAGCCCGGCGAACGCCGTGTGCCCGAATCCTCCTTCTCCACTCCTGCCCCGGCGTACACCGGCCGGGCTCCGGCGCCGGGTCGCCCCGGCAGACCGGGCGGGGCGGCGAACGACCTGCGTGCTGTCAGAACCGACTGTGACAACCCGACCGAGCGGCCCGGCCGCGGGGGCGATCCCGCCGCGGCCGGGTTCGCCGCTGCGCGGCGTCCGAGCCCCGACCGTCCGCGAAGCGGCCGTTCCGCACGCGACCTGCGGGAAGGGAACCCGAGCCGCCCGCGATCTGCTATCATCAGCCGGCGCCGATTCGTTCGGCCGCCGCATCCCCTCCCAGGAGCCGCCCCGTGTTCGTCGCCCGTCGCGCCCTGCCCCGTCGTACGCTGCTGAAGGGGGCCGGGGCGGCGGTCGGGTTGCCGTTGTTGGACGCGATGACGCCGGCCCTCACCGCTCAGGAGGCCACGCCGGCCGCCCCCGCGGCGCTGCGGCGGCTGGGGTTCGTGTACATGCCGATGGGCTGCGACCCCTCCCGCTGGACGCCGGAGGGAGGCACGCCGGGCGGGGAGGCGCTGGGGGCGTTGCCGCCGTCGCTGGAACCGCTGGAAGCGGTGCGGGACAGGGTGTCGGTCGTGGGGAACCTCGAACTGCGGAAGGCCTACCCCGGCACGCACGCCACCTCCAACGCCGCGTTCCTCTCCGCCGCCGAGGCGAAGCGGACCGAGAGCAGCGACTACCGCCTCGGCACGACCGTCGACCAGATCGCCGCCCGGCATCTCGGGACGGACACCAAGCTGCCGTCGCTGGAACTGGCGATGGACCTGATGAGCATGGTCGGCCAGTGCGACAACGGCTACGCCTGCGTCTATCAGAACAACCTTTCCTGGGCCTCCCCGACCGATCCGCTGCCCGCCGAGGCCCACCCCCGGCTGGTCTTCGAAAGCCTGTTCGGCGAGGGCGGCACGCCGGAGCAGCGCCGGGCGGCCCTGCGGCGTCGCGGGAGCCTGCTGGACAGCGTCGTCGGGGAGTTCAAACGATTAGGCGCTGAACTGGGCGCCGGCGATCGGGAACGCGTCGCCGGCTACCTGGACGCCGTCCGCGAGGTCGAACGGCGGGTGCACCGGGCCGAGGCCGCCGCGGCCGAGGGCGATCTGCCGGACCTGGACCGCCCGACCGGCGTGCCGGCCTCCTACGCGGAGCACGCCCGGCTGATGTTCGACCTGCAATTGCTGGCCCTGCGGGGAGACGCGACCCGCGTGATCACCTTCCAGCTGGCCCGCGAAACCAGCAACCGCACCTACGTCGAGGCCGGCGTGACCGACCCGCACCACCCGCTCACCCACCACGGCAACGACCCGGCGAAGGTGGCGAAGGTGGCGCAGATCAACCGCTTCCACGTCGGCCTGTTCGCGGAGTTCCTGGAGAAGCTGGCCGCCGTGCCGGAGGCCGGCGGGTCGCTGCTGGACCACGTCCTCTACCTGTACGGCAGCGGGATGGGCGACCCGAACGTGCACGACCACACGGACTTGCCGGTGCTGGTCGCCGGCGGGGCCGCGGGGAACCACGCCGGCGGCCGGCACGTACGGTTCGCCGAGCCGACCCCGCTGGCGAACCTGCACCTCACGTTGTTGCACGAGGTCGGCGTGCCGGCGGAGTCGTTCGGCGACAGCCAGGGCACCGTCGCCGGCCTGCTGGGAGACGCCGCGTGACCGCCGCCGGACTGCTGCTTCTCTGCCTGTCCGCCCCGCCGGACGCGCTTCCCGCGACCACCCCGCTGCACGACGCCGCGGCCGTCGGCGACGCCGCCGCGGTGGGGCGGCTGCTGAGCGAGGGGGCGGAGGCGGACGCAGTGAACCGCTACGGGGTGACGCCGCTCTCCCTGGCCTGCGAGGCGGGGGACGCCGCCTGCGTGACGGCCCTGCTGGCCGCCGGGGCGGACCCGAACCGGCCCGCCCCCGGCGGCGAGACGCCGCTGATGACCGCCGCCCGGACCGGCGCCGTCGGGCCGATCGACGCCCTGCTGGCGGCCGGGGCGAAGCCGAACGCGACGGAGCGGGCCGGGCAGACGGCCCTGATGTGGGCCGCCGCGGCGGGGAACGGACAGGCCGTGGACCGCCTGCTCGCCGCCGGGGCGGACCGGGACGCGGCGACGCCGGGCGGGTTCACCGCGCTGCTGTTCGCCGTGCGGCAGGGCCGGGGGGACGTCGTCGCGCGACTGCTGGCCGCCGGGGCGGACGTGAACGCCGGGGCGACGGTGAAGAAGCGGCCCCGCGACGGGCTGGAGGGCGGCACAACCCCGCTGGGGTTGGCGGTGGAGAACGGCCACTTCGCCCTCGCCGCCGCGCTGCTGGAGGCCGGGGCGGATCCGAACGGCCGGTCCGGCGGGGTGACGGCCCTGCACGCGATCTCCAAGGTCCGCAAACCGCTGGGGGGCGACGGCGACCCGCCGCCGCGGGGCTCGGGCGGGCTGGGCAGTTTGGCGTTCGTCCGCCAACTCGTCGCGGCCGGGGCGGACGTGAACGCCCGGCTGGACCGCACGCCGCGGGGCCGGCCCGGGTTGAACAAGGCCGGGGCGACGCCGTTCGTCCTGGCCTGCGAGTCCTGCGACGTCCCGCTGATGCGGACGCTGCTCGAACTGGGCGCCGACGAGTCTTTGAAAACGAACGACGGCGCCACGCCGCTGCTGGCGGCCGCGGGCGTCGGCCCGCTGGGCAGCGGCGACGAGCCGGCCGGGACGGAGGCGGAGGCGGTCGAGGCCGTCACCCTGTTGCTGGACCGCGGGGCGGACCTGACCGCCGTCGACGGCCGCGGCGACACCGTGATGCACGGGGCGGCCTACAAGAACCGCCCGGCGGTCGTCCGCCTGCTCGCCGCCCGCGGGGCCGACCCGGCCGATTGGAACCGCAAGAACCGCCGCGGCGACACGCCGCTCGACATCGCCCGCGGCCGCCGCCCCGGCAACTTTCGCCCCCACCCCCCGACCGAAGCGGCGCTGCTGGAAGTGTTGGGGGGCGGCCCGTCGCGGCCGTGAGCCCGGGGCGCGCCTTACCTCCCGGCGGTCCAGAGCGGCCGCTGGTTCGCCTTGAGGTCGTTGTCGTAGCGTTCGGCGAAGGCCGTCATCCGCTCGACGACGTCCGGGTGGGCGTCGGCCACGTCGGTCGACTCGCCGACGTCGGCGTCGAGGTCGTACAGCTCGACGTTCGCTGCGTTCCTGCCGCCGAAGCGGAGCTTCCAGCGGCCCTGCCGCAGGGCTTCGACCCGGCCGTTCTTGTAATAGAACAGCCCGTGCTCGTCGTGCGGCGAGGGGGCCTGCGGGTCCTTCAGCAGACCGAGCAGGCTGTGGCCGTCGATCGGCCGGTCCGGCAGTTCGGCGCCGGCGACCTCGGCGAGCGTCGGCAGCAGGTCGACGGTCCCGGCGACCCGGTCCGTCGTCGTCCCGACGGGGATCACCCCGGGCCAGCGGAACAGCCCCGGGACCCGCATGCCGCCCTCCCACGTCGTGCCCTTACCGTTCCGCAGCGGCCCGGCGGAGCCGGCGTGATGCCGCTTGCTCAGCCACGGGCCGTTGTCGGAGGTGTAAACGACCAGGGTGTTCTCGGCGAGGTTCAATTCGTCCAGCGCGTCCAGCACCTCGCCCACCGACCAGTCCACGTGCTCCACCGCGAGCCGGTACGCCTCGTGCGGGTCCTCGACCCAGCGGTCGTCCGTGACGAACAGCGGCACGTGGACCATCGTGTGCGGCAGATAGAGCAGGAAGGGCCGGTCCTTATTTTCGTGGATGAACGAGACCGCCTCCTCGGTGTACCGCTGCGTCAGCGTCGTCTGATCGACCGGCGATTCGACGCTCGCCTCGTTCCGCAGCAGGTCGTTTTGATAAATGTCCCATTTCTTCCGCCGCCAGATTTTGTCCAGCGCCGGCGGGTCGTTGCCCCAGCCCTTTTGACGGGCCATGTCGTTGGAGTACGGCAGTCCGAAGTAGCGGTCGAAGCCCTGGGCGGTCGGCAGCGTGGCCGGCCGGTCGCCGACGTGCCACTTGCCGACGCACATCGTGGCGTAGCCCCGGTCTTTCAGCAGGTCGGCGATCGTGACCTCGTCCGGGTGCAGGCCGACGCGGGAGTTCGGCCCCAGCACGCCCGGCATCGAGATCCGCGGCGGATAGCAACCCGTCAGCAGCGCCGCTCGCGACGCGGAGCAGACGCAATAGGCCGAGTAGAAGCTGGTGAACTTCATCCCGTCCGCGGCGAGGCTGTCGATCCGCGGCGTCTGCGCGGTCTCGGAGCCGTAGCAGGACAGGTCCCCGTAGCCCTGATCGTCGAGGAACACGATCACGACGTTCGGCGGGGCCGCGGCCCGGTCGGCGGCCGCCGCCGGAGCGTGCGGGAGGCCGAGGCAGACGAGGAGCAGGGCGAGCGGTCGCACGGTCGGGGCTTTCGCGGAACGGTCGGGGGGCGGCCGAGCCTAGCGGGGACCCCCGGGACAATCATCCGAACCGTCCGATGCGTCCGCGGCGGGCCGGCCGCCGCACCCGCGACCGCCGCCGCACCCCGTGCGGTCGGGGCGGGCGGCCTCGGTCGTCCTGGACGTCGTTCCCGCCGGCGGGGGTTACTTGTCGGAGTCCAGCGACTTCACGCGGAGGTTGCGGAAGCGGTAGACCGCGCCCTTCTCGCCGTGGTGCTGGATGGCGAGGTGGCCCTTGGCGTCGACGGCGTCCCGGAAGTCGCTGGTGACCGTGCCGTTGACCGCGATGGTGATGTGGTCGCCCTTGCAGGTGATGCGGTAGGTGTTCCAGCCGTTCCGCTTGAACGTGTCGCCGGCCCGCTCCTTAAACGCCTTCTCGCTCGCCTTGTCGCCGCGCTTCGGGCTGATAAACCACCCGCGGCGACCCTCGTCGTACAGCCCGCCGGACCAGCCGCGGTCGCTGCCGTCGACCTCGGCCTGATAGCCGTACACCCTGTTGGGCTCCACGTTCGCCCGGAACATAAAGCCGCTGTTCGCCGGGCCCTCCGGGAGGTGCACCTCCCCCTCGAAGATGAAGTCGTCGTACTCCTTCTCGGTGACGAGGAAGAATTTGCGATCGGCCTTGAGGCGGATCTCGCCGTCGACGACCTCCGCCTCGCCCCACTCGTAGGGGTTCTTCCAGCCCTCGAGCGTTTCGCCGTCGAACAGCGGGGTGAAGCCGTCGTCGGACTGGGCGTCGTCGGCGAGGGCGGCCGGGGCCAGCAGGGCGAGGGCCGCGAGGGCCGGGAGGCAGCGTTGAACGAACGTCATTTTCGGAGCGATCGAAACGGGGAGGGTTTAAAGGAAACGCTGTGGAGAACAGCGGCGAGGTTACGGCGTCAGGGTCGTCCGGCGAACCGGCCGGCCTTCGACGTCGTGATGGGTGACGACGGCCCGGGTCGGCTCGATCCGGACGGAGAGGAAGCCGCCTTTGACGCGGAGGAAGCGGTGCTCCGGCCGAACGTCGTCGGGCTTCCAGCCGCCGGCGTGAGCGTCGGTGGAGGCGCCGCAGCCGAACTCGTTCAGGCCGGTCGCCGCGTCGACGGAGTGATATTGCCAGTGCCGATCGCCGTTGATCACGAAGCAGCCCGGCACGGAATTGAGGAACGCCCGCAGCCGGCGGCCCTCGTGTTCGAAGGCGTCGTTGGCGTGGTTGTCCTTTTTGCGGGCGCGGTCGGGACCGACGACCGGCGTGGCGGAAATGAACAATTTAAACGTGGCGTCGGAGTCCCGCATCGACGTCTCCAGCCAACGCCATTGCTCCGCGCCGAAGATCGTCTTCTCCGGGCCGTCCGGCAGATTGTTCGGCGAGCGGAACTCGCGGCCCTCGGGCAGCCAGATTTCGACGTGCTTCCCCCAGCGGAAATTGCGGTACGGCCGGTCCGACTGCGGGACCTGCTCGTCCCAGATCTTTAATCCCTGCTCCCAGGTGAGATCCCCGTAGGTCTGGCCGGGCCAGGCGTCGTCCTTGAGCAGGTCGTGGTCGTCGTGCATCCAATAAGTCGGGACGCGACGGTGGAAGGCGACGAAGTTGGGGAAGGCGTACATGCGGTTCCACCGGTAGCGGGCGGTCGCCATGTCCTTCGCCAGCGGCTGTTTCCGGTCGTAATAGAGCGTGTCGCCGGTCTGCACGAAGAACGCCGGCTCGAGCTCCCGCATCGAGCGATAAATCTTGTGGCCGTTTTGGAAGTCGTCGCAGGTGTCGAACTCCTGGCAGGTCGACACCGTGAACGTCAGCGGCGCCTCCGAATCCGCCGCCGGGGCGGTGCGGAAGGAGGCGTCGAAGGTCGCGGTTTCGTCCCCCGCGCGGGCTTCCGCGACGACGTGATACAGCGTGTCGGGCGCCAGCCCGTCGACGGTCGTCTGATGGCAATAATCGTCGTCGCCGTCGACGGCCGCCCAGCCGGTGGTCCGGCTCTCGTCGGACCCGTCCGCCGTGATTTTAAAGCGAACCTCGCCGGCCCGGCCGGGGGCCGTCCAGTTCGGCGCCTCGGGCGTCCACTGCCTCACCCGTTGGCCGGCCTCGTCGTGTTCGGTCAGGCGAACCCAGAGCACGGCGGAGTCGGGGGCGACCTCGCCGATCTTCACCCCGTTGGCGAAGCCGGCGGCCTGCGCGACGGCGGGCGCCGCGAGCAGGAGGAGCGGGAGGAGCCGGTTCATGGGCGGACGGACGCGGCGCGGTCGGACGGAACTCGGGACAGGCGGGGCGGCCCCCTCGGGCGACGCGTTGGCAATCCCCTCGTCCCCGCCCGGTCGAGCCGCCCATCGTCCGCGCGGGGCGGGGCGCTGTCCAACGGCGGCGGATCGCCCCGCCGCGGCGGCCGCGGCGGAACTCAGGCCAGCAGGTCCGCGATCGGGCCGTCGGCTTCGCCGCCCTGGAAGTCGGCCGGCGTCGGCACGTCCATCGCCTTGAACACCGTCTCCCAGAGGTCGCCCAGGCGGCGGTCCTCCTGCACCAGGTGGCCGCGGTGCCGGATCCCCGCCGCGGCCCCGCCGCAGAGGATCGCCGGCAGGTGGTGGTTGTTGTGGGCGTTGATCGTCCCGCCGGTGCTGCCCCACGTCACCAGGCAGTGGTCCAGCAGCGTGCCCTCGCCCTCTTTCACGGACTTCAATTTGTCCAGGAAGTAGGCCCACTCCTGCATATACAGCACGTCGGACCTGGTGAACCACTTCAGCTTGTCCGGGTCCTCGCCGTGGTGGGTCATCGTGTGATACCCGTACGGGTTCCCCTCGGACTTCCAGGCGCCGGTGCCGTCGCTGTTGTCCATCCGCGGCATATAGGAGACGACGCGGGTCGAATCGGTCTGCAGCGCCAACGTGATCACGTCGAACATCAGCCGTTGATAACGGCGATAATCGAGCCCGCTCTTGGACGGATCGAGGCCCTGATCGGAGCCGAAGTCGATCGGGTCCACCTCCGGCTTGGGGCGGTGCAGCCAGGACTTCTGTTCCTGCATGGCGACCTCCAGATCGCGGACGCCGGTGAGGTATTCGTCCAGCTTGGCCCGGTCGCCGGCGCCCAGGGCGTGGTGCAGGTCGCGGGCGTCCTCCAGCACGGAGTCCAGCACGCTGCTGCGCCGGGCGAAGGCGGCCTCGCGGGCGGCGACGCTCTCGACGGAGTCCGGCCGGAACAGTTGGTCGAACAGCACGTGCGGCCGGTTCTCAGCGGGCAGCGGCGTGCCGGACTTCGTCCAGGAAAGCGTGTGGTCCTGCGGCTGGCCGAACCCCGTGCCCCGCTTCACCCCGAGCACCAGCGACCGGTACCGCGTGTCCCGCCCGACGACCGCCGCCAACTCCTGATCGCAGGAGATCCGCAGTTCGGAACCGGCCTCGTGGGTGGCGGTGCCGGTGAGGAAGGTGCGGTCCCCGCCGTGCCCGCCGGAGTGCGTCAGCTTCAAGCCGGAGACGACGGTGAAGTCCCCCCGGCGCCGCTCCAGCGGTGCGAGGATCGGCGTCGTTTCGAAGTCCGGCCCCTCGGTCTGCGGGGTGAAGTCCCGGCCGTTCAGGCCCAGCCCCCACATGCAAAACACCGCCCGCTTGGGCGCGCCGTCGGCGGTGCGGCCGGGCTCGGGGCGGTCGGCGGTCTCTTCGCTGCAGGCCCGGACTCCCATCGCGTCCAGCAGCGGCAGGGCGACGGACACCCCCGCCGCCCCGCGGAGCAGCGAACGCCGGGAGAGGGTCTCGCGGGAGAGACGGGGGCGGCTGAACATCGGGGGAGGCGGGGCGGGAGGGCGGGAGACCAACCCGAAGCGTCAGCGAGGGTCGTCGGGCGCAGCCCGGCGGGGGGCCGCGTCTGCGGCGTGGACGCCCTCGCTGACGCTTCGGGTTGGTGTATCACGGGGGAATTATTCGGTGCGGAACGCGTCGCTCTGCACGACGGTGTGAATGAGCGTTTGCAGGCGGTCGCCGTCGGCCTCCAGGGCGGCGACGAGGTCGTCCACCGTCGCGCGGTCGCCGTAGCCGATCGGGCGGGCGAGGGCGTAGGTCAGCAGGCGCTCGGCGAAGGCCCGGGCGAAGCGGTCGCGGTCGGCCAGCAGGGCGGCTTTAAATTCTTCCAGAGACGAGTATTCCCGACCGTCGGGCAGCGCGCCGGAGACGTCCAGTTCCGGGACGTTGCGGCCGCGGAAGTCCTCGCCGTTGGCGTGCGTCCGCCACTGGCCGATCGCGTCGTAGTTCTCCAGCGCCAGACCGTACGGGTCGAGGGCCCGGTGGCAGGAGGCGCAGGTCGGCTCGTCGCGGTGCCGTTCCAGCCGTTGGCGGACGGTCAGCCGCTCGCCGGCGGTGTTGGGCTGCACCTCGCCGGCGTTGGGCGGCGGGGGCGGGGAAGGGTCGTTGAACAGGGTCGCCAACACCCAATTCGCCCGCCGCACCGGCAGCGTGCGGGTGCCGTCGGCCAGCAGCGTCATCAGGCCCGCCATCCCCAACACCCCGCCGCGGGGGACCTCCGACCCGATCGCCACGCGGCGGATCTCCGGCCCCTCGACCCCGTCGATTTCGTAGTGACGGGCCAGCCGCTCGTTGATCATCACGAAGTCTGAATCGAGGAACGTCGTGATCGGCAGGTTTGCGTTCAAGACCTCGGCGAAGAAGGCGAGGGCCTCCAGTTTGGACGCCTCCTCCAATTCGACGTCGTATTCGCGGTATTGATCGGCCGGCATGACGCTGCCGAACTCGCTCACGCCGAGCCACTGGGCGCCGAAGCCGTCCGTCAGCGCCCGGCTGCGGGGGTCGGCGAGCATCCGCTCGACCTGCGCCCGCAACACGCTGTCGTCGTTCAACCGGCCCTCGGCGGCGAGGGCGAGCAGTTCCTCGTCCGGCGTCGTGCTCCACAGGAAATAGGAGAGCCGGCTCGCCAGGGCGTACTGGGCGAAGCGCGCCGCGTCCTCCGGGGCCGTCTCCGCCGGGCGGTTGAGGAACAGGAAGCCGGGGGAGACGAGAATCCGCGTCAGCCCCCGCCGCAGGGCCTGATGGAAGTCGCCGGTCCGTTCGTAACTCGCCTCGACCAATCGCATCACGGCGTCGATCTCATCTTCGGAAACCGGGCGGCGATAGGCCCGGGGGAGCAGCCGGGCGACGATTTCGCGGGCGTAATCCATATCCTGCCGCTCGTCGCCGTCGAACAGGATCAGCCGGTGGCTGGCCGGCGGCCATTGCTCCTGGAGCGGCCCCTCCACCTCGGCCCAATCCAACAGGAACGTCGGCGGCTCCACGTTCTCATATTCGGGTTTAATGTGCTGCGTCGGCCCCGGCCACGCCTTGGCCCGGGCGCGGGCCTCCCGGAGGGAGGCGGTGAGCCGTTCCGCCTCGGCGGCGTCGCCGGCCTGCGTCGCCCGCTCGATCTTGCCCACGGCGCCGATCGTGTCCTGAAAGAGCTGATTGAACTCCGGCGTGGAGACGATGTAGTCCCGCAGGTCCGAGTAGAGCAGCGTGATCTGCCGGCGCTGGTCGTCGGCGCCGCGGCGGAGAAACAGCGTCGCCTCGACCACGTCCGGGTCGTCCAGCGCCGGCAGGGCGTCGACCGCGACCAGCTTTTCCTGCGGCGTTTTGAAGTTGTACGCCACCGCCAGTTTGACCGGCTCCCCCCGCGTGCCCGGGTCGGCGCCGCAGCGGACGCGGACGCGGTAGTAGCCGTCCTCCGTAATCAAATCGTCCACCGTGATCGTCGCCAGCCGGCCCCACGGGTTGCCCTTCTGATAGGTCGGCCCGCCCTGGCGGAACAGCACGTCCGTCTCGCGGATGTCGTACGGCGCCGGGCCGGCCCGCACCTCGAGTTTCTCGTCCACGACGAAGCGGTTGGTCGTCGTCTCGCGGTGCGGACGGATGCCCATGAAGCCGTCGTCGCGGGGCCCCGCTTCCGCCTCGAACCGGGCGACGTGCACCTCCGGTTCGTAGACGTTGTCGCCGGAGGGATACGGGCCGTCGATCGTCAGCCGGTCGATCCACAACTGCGGCACGCGGTCCAGCGGTCCGGCGAGTTCGTACGCCGGCCCGCGGAAGCCGGCCGCGGCCCGCTGGGCGTCGGCCAGGTCCTCCCGCCGCCGGGCGATTTCCGCTTCGTCCCCGCCGGCGACCGCGTCGCGCAGGGCGCCGCGGGCCTGTTTGACGGCCCGCACGTGCGTCTGGTGCTCCTCGGTGGGGCGGACCGCCTCGTCGGCCGGGGTCCAGGAGAGGTTCAGCTTCTGGCGTTCGCCGTCCGCGGCGGCTCGGAGGAAGACGGTGCGTTCGACCGTCTGCGGGGCGTCGGTCGGGGCCGTGATCTCGAACTCCCACGCCTCGGCCAGCGGCGTCTTCGCGGCGTATTCCATCCGCACCCGGACCGGCTCCCGGCGGCGGCCGGGGTCCGCCCCGGCCCGCAGCCGCACGCGGTACCAGCCGTCCTGCGTGACGACCCCCGCCAGATTCGGCGTCTGCCGGCACAGCCGCTGGAAGGGGCCGTCGCCGCGGTTCCCCACCCGGTCCACGAACCGCACGCCGTCCTCGCCGATCTCCAGCGGCGGCGGGCCGGCCTCGACCCGGTGGCCGTCGACGCCGGAGTACTCCGCGTAGTTCAGTTCGTTTCGGGGGGGAACGATCGCCTGCTCCGGCTCCCAGGTCAGCGACTGCCGCGGCGGCGGGGCGGCGTCGACGATCGCCAGCTCGGCGATCCGCTCCGCGGCGGCGAGGCTCTGTTCGATCTGGGTGCGGTCGAAGAACAACGCCGCCCCCAGCCGGTCGAAGCCCTCGACCTTCCCGTCCGCCGGCAGGTCCTCCACAACCGGGGCCAGCAGCTTCGGGTCGAGCCGCAGCAGGTCGCGGACGGTGTGGGCGTATTCGCGGCGGTTCAGCCGTCGCATCGGGTGGGCGCCGCCGGTCGCCCGGGCGGCCCGCTCCGCTTCCTTCAGGCCCTCGGCGATCCAGCGGGTCACGGCGAAGGCCCGGTCGGCGTCCGGCCGCGGCATCTCCTCCGGCGGCATGGCGCCGAGGTTGATCTGATCCATCGCCTCCAGCCACCCGGCCGCCGACTCGCCCGCCGCCGCGTGCGGGGAGAGCCGGTCGACGCGGAAGCCGGCCATGCCCTCGCCGTCGCCGTGGCAATCCCAGCAGTGCTGCCGCAGGAAGGGCTCCACCAGCGCCGCGTACCGGGCCGCGTGGGCCTCCGCCGGCGTGGGCTCCGCCGGGGCGTCCGCCGCCGGTCCCGCCGCCCGGGCGGGCGCCGCCGCGGTCAGCCAGACCGCGCAGCAGACCGCCGCCAGCCGCGTCGGCGTCACAAGGGGTTCGTTCACGAAACCTCTGGGAAGAAAGCGAACCGAAACGACCCGGCCCCGAGGTCGCCCCGCCCCCAACGGATCGATGGACCCCGATAGAATAAGACCCGCCGCCCCCCCCGGCAATCGCCGCTTCTTTCGCCGACCACACGTCCCTGGCACTCGGGCCGCCGGCCTTTTCCGGCGTGACGTTCTTGCCTCCTAGCAGGCTGCTGAAAAACGGTATTATTATCGGCGGGGCGATCGTGGTTCGGCTTGTCTCCGTCGGCCTATTTTTCTGAAGCGGATCGGCCGGACCGAACTTGCTGGAGGACGTCGAACGGACCCCGTCCGAAGCGGGTCGGGCGTTCGCCACGGTCGCCCCCGTCCCGTTCAGACCGGCTTAAGCTTTTGGACGCGGAGCAGGTTGTAGGCCGCCGCGGAAAGCTCCAGCTGTTGCCGGAGCTTCCAGCGGCCGACGTGCCGGCTGCGGTTCAGCCCGGCGATCGTCTTGAGCCAGCCGAACCCCTCCTCCACTTTCTTTCGGACGCGCTGCGACACGGCGTACTCGACGGTTTCGAGTCGCGCTTTCATGCGCAGACGCGCCTCGATTTTCTCCCGTCGATCTTTGCGGGCGGTCTTCGGGTCCGCCGGCTCGGCGTCGCGCATCGCCACGTGCGGGGTGATGCGGCGTTTTTCGAGCTTCAATAGCAGCGGACCGTTGTCGTAGCCCTTGTCCGCTCCGAGCGTCTTCGGCGAGCGGCCGCGTTTCCGGCGATACCGGTCCAGCATCTCGATCGTCGCCTCGGACTCGGCGGTGCCGTTGGCCTCGGTCACGGCCACTTCCATGATCAGGCCGTTGCGGTTCTCCGCGAGCGAGTGGCCCAGATGAGCCAGCAGGGCCGGCTTGCCCGGCCCCTTGCAGTACAGCCTGGCCTCGGGGTCGGTGCGGCTGCGGTGCGTGGCGTTGGTCCGCTTCCGGCCGCGGAAGTCGACCTCGGCGTTGCGGCTCTTAAAGGCGGCGCCGTCTTGCTCGCTCCCGTCGTCTTCGACCGACTCGATCGGCTGAAAGCTCTTGGCGGAAGCCATCGACTCGATCATCGTGCCGTCGACGCTGAAGTGATCGTCGCTGCACAGTCCCGCGGCGATCGCCTCGGACACGACGGCCTCGAAGAACGCCGCGGCCAGACCGTGCTCTTCGAGCCGCTTTCGGTTGTGCGTGAACGAGGTGGCGTCGAAGGCGTCCTCGGCCGGGTCCATGTCGAGGAACCAGCGGAACAGCAGGTCGGTGTCGATCCGCTCGACCAGTTGCCGCTCGCTGCGGACGGAGTAGATCGCCATGAGCAGCAACGCTTTGAGCAGTCGTTCGGGCGGCACGCCGGGCCGCCCGGTGCGGCTGTACGCCGCCGAGAACCGCTCGTTCAAGCCGGTCAGGATCGCGTCGACCCGCTTCTTCAGGGGGCGTAGCGGGTGATCCGGCCGGATCCGGGACTCCAGATCGATCGAGAAAAACATCTTCGGCTGGCGATCAGCTCGTCCACGCATCGCAGCGCCTCGGCTCGGGAAACGAGGCTCCGAAGCTAGCGCGACCGGGCCGCCGCTGCGAGCGAGTTTTTCAGCAGCCTGCTAGTGCACCGTCACTCTGGAGCCTGCGGGTTGGTATGCTGGGTGGTCGGATCCCGTTTCGTCCAAGGAGGACCGCCGTGCACAAGCGATACGTATTGAAGCTGACCGCCGAGGAGCGGTCGGCCCTGGAAGCGATCGCGCGGCGGCAAAACGTCGCCGCCGGCAAGCATCAGAAGGCCCGGGCTCTGCTGTTGTGCGATCAGTCCGGCGGCGGGCCGGGCCTGCGGGACGTCGACGTCGCCGGCGAGGTGAAGGCCGGCGTTCGGAGTATCGAATCCTGGCGGAAGCGGGCCTGCGAGGAGGGGCCGCTGGCGTCGCTCGAACGCCGCAAACGAACCGTGAGGACCGAGACGCTCCTCGACGGCGAGGCGGAGGCGCAGCTGCTGGCGATCGCCTGCTCGACGCCGCCGGAGGGGCGGAGCCGCTGGAGCCTGCGGCTGCTGGCGGACCGACTGGTCGAGTTGGAAGTCGTCGAGTCGGTCTCGCACGAGACGGTGCGGCGGGCTCTTCAAAAAACGACGTCAAGCCGCACCTGAAGCGGCAGTGGTGCACGCCGCCCAAAGACGACGCGGCCTTCGTCGCGGACATGGAGCGGGTCTTGGACGTCTACCGCCGGCCGTACGACCCGGCCCGACCGGTGATCTGCATGGACGAGCAGCCCAAACAGTTGATCGAGCACGTCCGCACGCCGCGGCCGACCAGGCGGGGAGCCGTCGCCCGCGAGGATCATGAATATATTCGCCACGGCTGGTGCTGCGTCTGGATGTTCAACGAGCCGCTGGGCGGCTGGCGGAGCGTCCGCGTTACGGACCGCAAGACGGCGGTCGACTGGCCGAACAGGTTCGGTCGTTGGTCGACGGTCCGCGGTACGCCAAGGCCGAGCGGATCACGCTGGTCTGCGACAACCTGAACACGCACGCGGCCGCCTCGCTCTACAAAGCGTTTCCGCCGGCGGAGGCGCGTCGGCTAGCGCGGAAGCGCGAACTGGTCCACGCGCCGAAGCACGGCTCGTGGCTGAACACGTCCGAGTGCGAGCTGTCGGCGTTGACGCGTCAGTGCCTGAACGGGCGAATCGCCGAAGTTAATAAGGTGCGGTCGGAGGCCGCCGCCTGGGCGGCGGATCGGAACGCCCGCCAGACCGGCGTGGACTGGCAGTTCACTACCGAGCGGGCTCGCGTGAAGCTCAAGTCGCTCTACCCGCAACCGATCCTGTGACGATTCACTAGACGACCCTTGGAGATCTGCCCACCTTTGGCTTCGGCCGTCTTCTCCTTCAGGCCCTCCCGACGGCCCCGCCGACCGTCAGACCCGCCGGCGACGGACGCCCGATCGGGATGTCCCACGGCGGCGGCACCTCAGGCGGGCCGTCCGGGTAGCAGCCGTCTATGATGACCATGCACTCGGGGTCCGATTCGACCCGTTCGGGCGTGTAGCCGCACGGTTGCCCGGCGTCGAGCAACGCCCGGTAGCTGTTCCGCAGGTCGTTCAGCATCACCCACGTCCGACGGTTCTCGGGCGTGTCGTTCCCCGCACATTCGTCCATCGTGCGGGCGACGTTGCGGATCAGCCCCTCCCACGCCCGGCGGTCGGGGTCGGCGACTTCGGCCTCCCCGTCGAGCGTCGCCTTACCGATGGAACTTCGGCAGGAGGCGGCGGTAGAACTCCTCCACGGTCTCGTCGTCCCGCTTCTGCCGGTGGAAGTACCGGCCGCGGTCGATGCCCCGCCGCCGCCCCCCTGGTCCTTGGTCCGGAACTTCATCTCTCGTTTCTTCGGCATCGGAGCGCCCCTCGTCCAGGATCACCTGAACGCCAGTACGTAGACGAAAAAAGGCCCGTCCGATAGGCCCGTTTCGGGAAGATTCGGGGGAGAATCGGGCCTCGGACGCCTCCATATAAACCTACAATAACAGGGTTTTCCAGAACAGACGCCTACGTTCGGGACGTAGAGGCCGCTGGTTCGAATCCAGTCATCCCGACTTCGCCCCCACGGGCCCTCCGCCGCGAGGACCTGTGGGGGCGACGTCGTTTACGGAGCGCCGGCCCCCCGGCGTTCGTTCACCTCGACCACGACCCGCCGGTACGCGGTCAGCGGCGGGGAGCCGCTGTCGCGGACTCTCAGGACGACGTGGAGCGTTCTGCCGCCGGAGTCCGCCGGGACCGCGACCGTCGCGACCTCGGAGGAGGCGTCGAACAGTTCGACCGGTCCGCGGTAGGAACTCGGCTCGGCGTAGTAGGTCCAAGAATACGTCAGCGGGTCGTCGTCCGGATCGCGGGCCCCGGCGGCGTCGAGGCGGACGGTCGCGCCCGGGGCGACGGACACGGTCAGGACGCGGCGGGACCCGTCGCCGTTCGCCACGGCGACCGGGTGGTGATTGGCGGCGGCGTAGTCGCCGTTCACGCTCCACTCCATCCGGGCCGCGAAGTCGTTGTCGTAGTCTGGCCGCCAGCGGCTGATCGCTTTGGCGCCCTCGGGGGTGTTGCCGTGCATCTCGTAAGGTTCGAACGCCTTCTCTCCCGCTTTGACGCAGGACATGCCGGCGATGTTCTTCTCCTTCTCCCGCCGGAACCGCCCGCCCCAGCCGCCGTGGTGAACCTCGTCCGGGTTGTTTAGGCCATTGGGGTAGAGGTGCATGAAGGCCGGCGTATCGCCCTCGGTCGCCCATTTGCGGTCCGGGTAAACCGCCCCGAGCGGTCCGCGGCTCTGGACGAACCGGTCCAGGTACTCGACGGACGGCTGCCAGCCGTAAACGCCGGTCGCGCGGATGTAGAGCAACTCCGGGTGGTTCTTGACGATCCACGCCCCGGCGTCGTCCTGCCCGAGCACGTCGAACGCCCGCAGTTTGCCGAGGAACTTCCGCAACTCCTCCGGCGACCGCGTCTCCCGCACCTTCCAGATCGCCTGCGCCAGCGTGTTCGCCCCGCCCCACAGGTTCCCCCAGACCGGGCGGGTTCGTCCCGATCCGCCGCGGCGATGATCAGGTCCGACCCTCGGCTGTCTTTGCCTTGGCCGACGTCGGTCATGCCGTACCCCGTCTGCCCCATCACGGCGACCGCCCGCAAGGACGCGGCCGTCGGGTAGCCGTCGGCGTGCGCCCGCAGGTTCGGTTCCGCAGCCGCTTAGGCGTCTAAAACGCGGTCGAGCATCGCGGTCGAGTTCTGCGACTTCTTCCAACAGCTGGTCGACACGACCAGCCCCTCGATGTCGAACTCGTTCGCACAGACGAGCAGGCGGACGAGCGACTGCTCCTCGTCCGGGTCCGCCC
The DNA here is from genome assembly GCF_043951915.1 of Alienimonas sp. DA493. NCBI lineage: Bacteria > Pseudomonadati > Planctomycetota > Planctomycetia > Planctomycetales > Planctomycetaceae > Alienimonas > Alienimonas sp. DA493. Next base: position 25,411 of record NZ_JBINJD010000008.1, read on the forward strand.
CGAGGTCGGTCGTAACGACGAGCCGCGGTTTCCACGCGTCCCCGCCGGGGTCGTCCTGGGCCACGGCGGTTGCGCCCGGCGTCACGAGAAACGAGGCGACGAGAGGCCAAGACGAACGGACGCTCATAGCAGTCTGCCGACGCATGACGGGGCATTGAACGGCCGCACTACCGACCGCGCCTCCTCGGCCAACAACCGACCGCAGGAGTCGGCTCACGCCGCCGCTTCCTCCACCGTCAGTACGATCTTCCCGCGGAAGCTGTCGTTTTCGAGCATCCGATGGGCCGCGGCGGCCTCGGCGAGGGGAAAGCGGCGGGCGATCGTCACCTTCAGTTGGCCGGCGTCGTACAGGCGCATCAATTCCGTCAGGTCCTCCGCCCGGGATTGGGCCAGCATCACCTTGCTCTGCTGGTCCCGCGGCCAGCTCAGCAGGGAGACGGCCGCGTTCTTCAGGCTCGGCTCGGTCGTGACGTAGCGGCCGTCCTCGGTCAGCACGGCCTTCGCCTGCTCAAAGGAGCTTTTCCCGGCGGCGTCGAAGATGACGTCCCACTTCTGATCCGACTGCGTGAAGTCGCTCTGTTTGTAGTCGAGGAACTCCGCGGCTCCGAGATCCCGCACGAACTGCTCGTTGTCCCCGCCGGCGACGGCGGTCACCGTCGCCCCGTAGGCCGCGGCAATCTGCACCGCGAAGGCGCCGACGCCCCCGCTGGCACCGTTGATCAGCACCCGGTCGCCGGACTCCATCTTGCCGTGATCCCGCAGCGACTGGAGGGCCGTGGAGGCCGCCAGCGGGATCGCGGCGGCCTCGTCGAACGGCACGCCGTCGCGGAGGGGGATCATGCTGTCCGCGGAGCAGACCGCCAGTTCCGCGTACGCCCCGCCGTAGAGGTGATCGAGGAACGCCACCACCCGCTCGCCCGGTCGAAAGTCCGTGCGATCCCCCGCGGCGACGACGGTTCCGGCCACGTCGTAGCCGGGAATGCGCGGGAAGCCGCCCGGCAGCATCCACTTCATCTCGCCCGCCCGCAGCCGGGCGTCGATCGGGTTGACGCTCGCCGCGGCGACCCGGATGAGGACCTCGTCGCCGCCGTACTCCGGTTCGGGCCGCTCCGAGAGTTCGAGGACGTCCGGGCCGCCGTAGTCTCGGAAGACGATCGCACGCATTGGGGGTTCCTGCTCGACGGGGGTTCGGGGGCCGCCGTCATAGCCCGACGCCGCCCGCTCCCCCGCGGGGCGAAACCCGCGGCGACGACCGGGGAGAAAACGTCCTCCCCGGGACGGCCCGATAAAAAAACGTCCCGGCCCCACGGGGGAGCCGGGACGCGGCGGTCGGCGGACGCGCGAGGCGACGGCGGGACAGCGACGGCGGGTCAGTCCTTGTCGTCGTCGTCGTCGCGGTCGTTGTCGTCGTCCATGTCGTAATCTTCGTCCTCGAACACCTCCCGCACCGGCTTCTCCGGGATGGGGGCTTCTTCGAGGATCTCCGCACAGGCGGGGCAGATCTTCAGTTCGCGGATGATCTCATGGCCGAACCCGCCGCGATCAATCACGCGGGTGCGGGCGCGGCCGCGGCGGCCCTGGACCTCGGCGGTGCGTTCGGCGTACTCCACCGGACGCCGCTGCACGATCGCCGACCGCGTTTTGGTCCGCGGGGGAACGACGGTGCCACAGTTTTGACAGCGAAACATCAACAGCCTGGGGTTCGGCCGGCGGGGCTGGCCGCCGAGGGGTGGAGGGGGAAACGCCGGGGGCGGCACGCGGCCGCAGCGCCGGGGAAGTGGGGATGCGTCCGAGGGAGCCCCGCGGGCCGACTCGAACGAGAACCGCCCCGCGTCACGCCGGCGGGACCGGGGAGAGGCGGGGCGGGGAGTTTATGGGTCGCGGTCGAATCCGTCGAGGGAGCGGACGCCGACCGTGACGGTCGCCGATCCAAAGAATCGGCGATCGCACGCCGTCGTGCGAGGGTCGTCGTGCGGGAGCCGCTCTCGGAACGGCCCCCGGAACGAGCAGGGCCTCAGCCGATCGGGCGGACGTGCTCAGCCCGCGGACCCTTGGGGCCTTCGCCCTGGGTGAACTCGACCTGCTGGCCTTCGTAGAGTTCCTCGAAGCGAACCCCTTCGAGGTTGCTCATGTGGAAGAACAGGTCCTTGCCGGTGCCGGCGTCGATAAAGCCGAAGCCTTTATCGGTCACCCGCTTGATCACACCTTCAGCCATCGCCGCACGCACAGAAAAACTTGAAGTGGGGCCCGTCGCAGTTCCCCGCGGACGCGCGGGGCGGCAGGCCGCCGATCGAAGCATCCTGCAGGACCGGAACCGCCGCGTCAACCGTACGCGGCGGCGGACTTGCCAATTGTGAAAAGGGAGTTAGCCATTGCCGACGGTCGGGGCCGCTCCCCACCGCGACGGCGTCCCCTGGGCGCAGCCCCCGGCCCCGGATCGCTGGACACCGGCGCGGGGAAAGCGGACACACGCCGGCATGGCCGATCCCGCCCCGCCCCCCGCCGGTTCCTCTCACGGTGCGTCTCCCGGGGCTGGCGCCCCCCGCTCGCCGGTCGTGCCGCATCGCACCCGACCGTTCTGGAAGACGCTGCCGAAACTCGCCGTGCTGCTGGCGGTCGGGCTGCCGCTCGTGATCGTCCTGCAGGCCACGCACGGTTCGGCGACGTGGCTGTTCATCGCCGCGGCCCTGGCGATCCTGGGCACCGTCACGCTGATCGGCAAAGCGACCGAGGAGGTCGCCCTCTACGCCGGCCCGCTGTGGGGCGGCCTGCTGAACGCGACGTTCGGCAACATCACCGAATTGATCATCGCCGTCTTCGCCCTCTCCGAAGGCCCGAAACTGTACCCCGTGGTGCGGGCCAGCGTGACGGGGTCGATCCTCGGCAACCTGTTGTTGGTGCTGGGGGCGGCGATGGTCTACGGCGGGACGAAATATACGACCCAGCGGTTCAGCCGCACCGGCGCCCACGCCAACGTGGGGATGCTGTGGGTCACGGTGCTGATCCTCTCCGTGCCGGCGCTGGTGCACCTCGTCGCCGAACTGCCGGGCCTCGACCCGACGCTCGTTCCCGCGGCCGCGGAGGCGGTGGAAGGCGCCGCCGACGGAGAGTCGCCCGCCGCCGCCCCGACCCGCGCCGAACGGCTGGCCGAAGCCAAGGCGATCGCCGCCGAGTACACCGACGAGGTGACCCTCGCCGGCGCCGGCATCCTGCTGGGGCTGTACGTGCTCATGCTGATCTTCAGCCTGCGGACGCACCGCTTCCTGCTGCGCTCCGACGAGGCGGAGCACGAGGCGCCGGAGTGGTCGGTGAAGGTCGCCGCCGGCGTGCTGCTGGGCGCCACCCTGTGCGTCGCCTACCTGTCGGAGGCGTTCGTGCACGCGATCGACCTGTTCCGGGAGAGCGGCACGCTGGACATGAGCGAATTGTTCCTCGGCGTGGTGATCGTCGCGGTGGTCGGCAACGCGGCCGAGGGGCTGGTCGCCGTGTGGGTCGCCCGGGAGAACAAGATGGAGCTCTCCTTCCAGATCGCCATGGGCAGCAGTTTGCAGGTTGCGTTGCTGGTCGCCCCGGCGTTGGTGTTCGCCAGCGGGTTCATGAACGGCTGGGGGCCCGGCGACCTGATGACGCTGGAGTTCAGCCTGTTCGAACTGCTCAGCCTCGCCGCGGCGGTGCTGATCGCCGGCAACGCCCTGTCCGACGGGGAATCGAACTGGCTGGAGGGGGCGATGTTCCTGGCGATGTACCTGTTCTTCGCCCTGGTGTTCTGGTTCCACCCGTGAGCGGGCCGCGCGGGTGAGGACGGCGGACGGGGGTATTGAGTGAGGAGTAAGGAGTGTGGAGTGACGGGGAACCGCCGCCCGTCCCTTCGCTCCTCACTCAACACCCCTCACTCAACACTCCTCCCTCCTCCCCCCCCGCCCGCGGCGTAGACTTCCCGCGATGGGAATCTCCGCCGACGCCGCCCCGACCCACGGTCCCGACGGGCCGTATATCGACGGGGTCTCCGATTACTGCGACCGCTGGTGCGAGCGCTGCCCGCTGGCCGGGCGCTGCCGGTTGCGGGCGTTCGAGCTGGAGGTCGGCGATCTGGCGGACCCCGCCGACACCGACGCCGACCGCCGCGCCCGCTTCTGGCGGGCGTTGAAGACCGTGTACGGCGTGGACGCCCGCGGCGACCTGCGGCCGGCGGACGCCTCCACGGTGGACGAAGTCTGGGAGGGCGACGGCTCCGCCGCGGCGATCTACGAGGAGGCCGAGGCCGACGACTGGGACGGCGACGCCGCCATCGAGACGCCCGACGCCCCGACCGACCCGCTGGCCGCCGCCGCCCGGGAGCTGGCCGTCGATCTGCTGCGCTGGCTGCGGGAGCACGGCGAGGCGGCCCAGATCGCCTGCGACGCCGCCGCGGTGCACCCCTGCGGCGTGGCGCCGGCGGACGCGCTGGACGTGATCCGCTGGTACGGCGTGCAGTTGGGGCCGAAGTTGCAGCGGGCCGCCTGGGCGGACGCCCGGGGCCACGCGAAGGACCGGGCCGGCAGCGCCAAGGTGGCGCTGCTCGCCGCGGAGCGGACCTTCGGCGCCTGGACGGTCCTGCGGGACGTGCTCCCCGCCGCCCTGCCCGCCCGCCGGCCGGAGTTCGCCGCGGAGATCGCCGACTTCCAACGCCGCCTGGCCAGCCTGCGGGCCGGCATCGACCGGACCTTCCCCGCCGCCCGCACCTTCGTCCGCGTCGGCTTCGACGACGGCACGCTGGAGGAAGAACTCGCCGATTCGTAGCGGCCGTTACCAGCCCGATGCGCGAGCGTCGGCCGTCGGCGCGGCCGTCCGGTGAACGGACTCACCGCCGGAGCGCGCGCTCCGGGCTGGGATTGCCGCGACGGTTCAACGCGAATCGTATTAAAGCGGTCCGGACCGCCGGCTGACGAACAGCCAATACAGCACGGCCCCGCTGACGACCGTCGCCGCCAGCCCGGCCGGCGGGCCGAGGGGGTGGAACCACGGCGGGGGGTTCAGCAACTTCACGATCGCCAACCCGACCGTGGCGAGCACGAAGATCCCCCCGCACGCCAACCGCCACGCCGGGACCGGTTCGCCCCGTCTCTTTAATAAGAACAAACAGGCCACCGCCCCCGCGGCGCTGAGGGAGAGCGTCAGCCCCAGATAATCGAGCAGCCCCCGGATCGTCGCCCCGCCCACGCACAGCCCCGCGATGAGGACGGCCTGCAACACGACCGCAGACGGCGGGGCGGAGCCGTCCTCCCGCAACCGAAACAGGCTCGGCAGGGGGAACAGCCCGTCGGCGGCCATTTTTGCGTACACCCGCGGGCCGGTCTGCACCAACGCCGACAGGCTCGTCAGCAGCCCAACGCTGATCACCGCCCGCACGGCCAGTTCCAGCCGGTTCCCGCCGAGAAACTCCGCCGCGACCGCCGCCACGTCGCCGGCCCCGGCGACCCGGTCCCGCGGCGGGGCGAACACGAACACGGCGTTCAACATTAAATAGAGAACCGTCACCGCCGCCGTCGCCCACAGCATCGCCCGGGGCACGCTCCGCCCCGGATCGCGGGCCTCCCCGGCGACGTACACCGCGGCGTTGAAGCCGGAGTAGCTCGCCGAGACCCACACCAACTGCCCGGCGAGCGCGGCGATCAGCGCCCACCCGGCCGGGGCCTCCGCCGGCGGCTCCCTCGGGAAGGCGTCCCAATTCACAAAGTACCCGCGGAGCCAGCGGTCCCCCGCATAAAGGCAGAACGCAGCGATCAGCGCCAGTTTTACCGCGACCACGACGGTCTGCGTCCGCGTCCCCCCGCGGGGCGTCAGGGCGTGCAGCGCGCCGCACAACAAAACTGCGGCGGCGGCGAGCAGTCCCGCCGGGACTTCGTCGGGACGGTCCGGCCAGAGGTATTCCTCTAATGTCAGCCCGGCGAACGCCGCCGCCCCGGTGAAACCGGCCAATAAACTGACCCACCCGGCCAAAAATCCGGCCAGCGGGTGCAGCGTTTCGGCGAGAAATAAATACTCGCCCCCGCTGCCCCGCACGCGTTCCGCCAGCCCGCCGTACGCCGCCGCCCCGCACAGCGCCAGCGCCCCGCCCAGCGCCCACACCAACATGACCCGCCCCGGCGTGCCGAGGGCCTCCAGCGTATAACCGGAGGTCGTCCAGACGCCGGCGCCGATCATCGACGCCGCCACCACCGCAGCCAGCGCCGCCGTGGTGAACGTCCCGCCGCCGACGGCTTCGGGGAAAGGCTCGCCGGATTCGGTCGGCGTCGGTTCGCCGGGCGTCGGTTCGGCCGTCACTCCGCGGCGTCCGACGCGGGGGACGGCTTGCGGAAGATCATCAAATAATTCTCGGAGAGCCCCTCCACCTCGGGCTCGGCGACGAACTCGAAGCCCGCGGCTTCGATCTCCGCCCGCACCGTCTGCTTGCCGGCCCGCACATGCCCGAGCGTCCACTCGCGGCTGACGCCGGGGATGCGTTCGAAGTCCATCACCGCGAGCCGTCCGCCGGGTTTGAGGGCGGAATAAATGGAGGCCAGCGTGCGGTCGGGGAACTCGAAGTGGTGATAGGTGTCGCAATTGAAAACAAGGTCGCAGGAGTCCGCCGGCAGCAGCACGGAGCGTTCCGAGCACAGCACCGGCGTGACCTGCGACAGCCCGCGGTCGGCGGCCCGGTCCCGCAGCCGGGCCACGAACGCCGGCGCCAGATCGACCGCGAACAGCCGGCCGCCCTCCCCCACCGCCGCGGCGAACAGCTCCATGTGCGTGCCGGTCCCGGCGCCGACGTCCGCGACCGTCTGGCCCGCCTCGACGTTCAATGCGGCGACGACGGCCTTCCGGGCGGCGAACGCCTCCCGGCTTTCCACTTCAAATCGCCCGGCCCATTCCTCCGCGTCGAGATCCTCGGCGAGGAAGCGGTCGTTGATGCCCGGTTTTACGGACTCCGCCGCGGGGGCGGCGTCCTCCTGGGCCCAACCGACGCCGCGGCCGGCCCCGGACGACAGGGCGACGGCGAGGAGGAGCAGCGCCGCGGCGGGGCGGCGAAAAACGGGGGAATTCATGGAACGGCGACAGCGGCGGGAGCAGGGGACGAGAACGCAGCATACCGCGGGTGCGTCGATCGCGGCGCGGCCGGGATCCCCTTCCCGGCCCGCGGGCGGAGACCTATCCTCCCCGTGCCGGCCCGTTCGCGACGTCGCCCCGGCGGCCCGCGTTGGACCGAACTTTTCCTCCCCCCGTCGCCCCGCCCCCGTGTCGCACGTCATGTCCGAATCGCCGACCGCGGGCCACGCCCCGGCGACGGGTTCCCAGGACGAGCGCCCCCTGACCGAGGAGGGCCTCTTGATCGACGAGGGAACCGAGGAACGCCCCGCCAAGGCCGAGCCGGACGGCGAGTTCTGGAAGCTGGCCTGTCGCCGCCGGGACGTGAACCTCACCGCGGTGGCGCTGGAGATCGCCCGGGACCACGACCCCGCCTGCGACCCCGCCGACACGCTGCGCTGGCTGAAAGCCCGGGCGACGGAGGCCCGCGGCCCGGTCGCCGCCGCCGCCGACGGCCGCGCCGCCCTCACCGCCCTCGCCGACGTGCTGTGCGGCGACCATGAAATGTGCGGCGGGGAAGCGGCCTTCGACGACCCCGCCGGCTCCCTGATTCATCAGGTGATCGAGACCGGCACCGGCCTGCCGATCGCCCTGTCGCTGATCTATATGGACGTCGCCCGTCGGGTGGGGCTGGAGTTGGTCGGCGTGAACGCCCCGCACCACTTCCTCACCCGGCTGGACACCGCCGCCGGCCCGCTGTTCTGCGACCCCTACCACGGCGGTCGGGTGATGAACGCGGACGAGGCGGTCGAGTTTTTGATGGACCGCTGCGACCTCGCCCCCGCGGAGATCGCCGACAGCCTGCACCCGGCCCCGCCGCGGGCGATCGTGGTGCGGGTGCTGAACAATTTGAAGGCGATCCACGCCCGCCGCGGCGACTGGCCGGCGGCGTGGACGGTGCAGACGCGGCTCTCGGCCCTCTGCCCGGCCGATTATACGGAGCGCCGCGACCTCGCCCTGATCGCCCTGCACGCCGGCCGCGCCGGCCAGGCGGTCGACCTGCTGACGGCCCTCCTCCCCGACGCCCCCACGGCGGAGAAGCCGGTTCTCAAACGCCACCTCCACCGGGCCGTCGCCCAAGTGAGCAAGTGGAATTGACGGGCGGTCGACGCCCGCTCTCTCGTCGCGGTTAGGGAACGTCGCCCCAGCAGGCGTCCATTGATGGGGCGCTTTCGTCGGACGGATCTCCCTCTGCTTCGTCCGCGGTCACAAGGTAATACGTCTCGCCGATCTCCAGATCGATTTCGAATTGATCGAAGCTCCGCCGTGGTCGGGAATAGCCGTCCAGGTCGCGGCGCTCCGTGACGATCGCAAGGATCGGCCCCTTGAGCCGGACGGGTTCTTCCACCATCGGGCCGGCCCCGCCAAACAGCCTTCTCGGGCAGAACGGGCGGCCGCGGGCAGTCCGCGTTGAGCGGCGACACGTCGGCGGCATCCCGCCAGGCCTGACTCTACGCACCGCCTGCCGGCCGGGACCCGGCCGAAGTCGACCGGCGTGGGCGGATCGGACCGCCCGCCCGGAAGCTTTTACGCGGCAGCTCGCGTGCCCGTTCCGCCGGCCGCGTCCGGGGTCGAAGCGGAAGCGGCCGCGGTCGCCTGCGCCATTGCGTTGATCGCGGCTTCCATCTCCGCGGCGCGGGCCTCGTTCTTCAGACGGATCCGCTCCATCGCCAGGTGACGGGTGGTCAGATCGGCGAGGATCTTCAGCGCCGCGGCGCTCGCGGCGAGGATCACGACGACGGTGGGGGCGTCCATGCCCGGTCCTCCTGCGGGGGGCCTCCTGCGAGAGAGGGGTCAGTTGGAGATCCGCTCGATGTAGGAGCCGCTCTCGGTGTCGATCTTGATGACGTTGCCCTGCTCGATGAAGGCCGGCACCTGGACCTCGGCGCCGGTCTCCACGGTGGCGGCCTTGGTCACGTTGGAGGTGGTGTTCCCGCGGGCGGCGGGCTCCGTGTAGGTGACTTCGAGCTGCACCTGGGCGGGCGGGGTCATGTCGATCGGCCGTTCGTTCCAGAACAGCAGGTCGACGGTGTCGCCTTCCTTGAGGAACTTCATCCGGTCCTCGACGCTCTCCACCGGCAGCGGGTGCTGCTCGAAGGTGGTTTCGTCCATGAACACGTAGCTTGAGCCGTCGCGGAAGCTGTACTGGGCCGCCCCCTTGCGGACGTCCGCCCCCTCCAGCGAGTCGCCGGAGCGGTACTTGTTGGTGATGATCGTGCCCTTGAGCAGGTTCCGCATCTTGGTCGTATAAATCGCCTGGCCCTTGCCGGGCTTGACGAAGTTGACCTCCAGAATCTCGTACGGTTCCCCGTTGAGCTCCAGTTTGAGACCCTTCTTCCAGTCGCCGACGTTAATGGAGGCCATGATCCGTGACCCTGCGAGGGGGCCTTGTGCGGGGAGTGCGTGAGCGGAAACGCGAGCGGCCCCGCGTCCGCCTTGACGGCCGACGGGGGGTGTGGTGCGGTGGGGAACCGTAGCAAACGGCCCCCCGCCCGGAAACCCGCCCGCGTTGCCCGCCGCCCCCGCACCGCCGTCGGTCCCGGCGCCGCCCGCCGCGAAGTCCGCCCCCAAGCCGGCCTACATGCGGTCGCTGGCGGAGTCGCTCCGCACCGCGGACGCCCTGATCGACGCCCTCGGTCTGCCGGAACGCCTGCGGGAACCGGGCCGGGCGGCGGAGCGGCTGTTCCCGGTCTTCGTCCCCCGCAGCTTCCTGGCCCGCATGCGGCCCGGCGACCCGGCCGACCCCCTGCTCCGGCAGGTCTTGCCGTTGGGCCAGGAGACCGCTCCCCCGCCGCCGGGTTACGCGGCCGACGCGGTGGGCGACGCCGACGCCCGCCCGGTCCCCGGCCTGTTGCACAAATACCGCGGCCGGGCGCTGCTGATCCTCGCCGGCGCCTGCGCGGTGCACTGCCGGTACTGCTTCCGCCGCCATTACCCCTACGGCGAGGACCCCCGGCGGCTGGAGGACTGGGCGCCGGCGTTCGAGTACCTGGAGGGCGACCCGTCGATCCGTGAGGTCCTGCTCAGCGGCGGCGACCCGCTGATGCTCACGGACGACCGCCTCCGGCAGGTCGTGGAGCGTTTGGAAGCGATCCCCCACCTGACCCGCCTGCGGATTCACACCCGCCTGCCGATCGTCCTGCCGGACCGGGTCACGGACGACTTGCTGGGCCTGCTGTCGTCCACGCGGCTCACGCCGTGGGTCGTGGTGCACGCCAACCACGCAAACGAACTGGCCGCCGACTGCGGCGAGGCGCTGCGAACCCTCGTCAAAAGCGGCGTGCCGGTGTTAAACCAGGCGGTGCTGCTCAAAGGGGTGAACGACGACGCGGACGCCCTGGCCGCCCTGGGCGAACGCCTGGCGGACCTCGGCGTGCAGAACTATTACCTGCACCAATTAGACCGCGTGACCGGCGCCGGGCACTTCGAGGTCTCCGACGAGCGGGCCGCGGCGTTGATGACGGAACTGCACGCCCGCCTGCCCGGCTACGCCGTCCCCCGGCTGGTCCGGGAGGAGCCCGGCGCCCCGGGCAAGACGCCGCTGTAGGGTCCGCTGAGCGGACCGTGCTGCGGGATATGAACTCAGGGCGACGGTCCGCGCAGCGGCCCCTACGGATCGTCGGCGAATTCAATATTCCCGGGCTTCACGTCGGCCAAATATACGCCGTACCGCCGAAACGTCGCCAGCACGCCGGCGACGATCGACCAGCGCTCGGCGCCGAACTGCTCCTGTTTCTCGGCGAGCCAAGTGCCGTAGACCTCCTCGTCGCCGGCCCACGGCGGTTCCTCGTCCAAGTAGGCCCCGGCGAAGTCGAGCACGAACGGGGGATTGACCCAACTCATCTCGAACGTCCAGAGTTCGTCGTCCGTTCGGATCAGCCGGGGAATACGGAAGCCGTCGACGGTTCGGACGCCGTGCTCTTCCAATCGGCGATAAACCGCGACCTCCTTTCGGTACAACCGCTCGTGGCGGAGAGCCTTGACCGCCGAGGGGGCCGCCATGCCGAGGACGATTCCGTCATAGCCGGCTCCCAGTTCCGTCGTGTAGACTATGCGGTACCGGTCGTCAAATCGCTCCGCTCGCTCCGTGGCCTCTTGAAAGTGCGGCATCATGATTCAGGCGCCTTCGCAAACGTCGCCGACCGTTCCGTCCGCTCCGTTCTCGGCGCGAACCACGCTGAGTTTGTTGTGCGGCGATCGGGAAGTCGCGGTTTCGGAGATCGGCCCCGGCTTCCTGTCATCGCAGGAGCCTAGCGAACTCCCGCCCGGCCCCGCCACAGTTCGGGCGACGGTCAACGGGCAGGAACATCTTTGGGCCGTGGAGATCCCCGCGGGGCTCGACCCGAACGACACTGAGATCGAACTGCCGGCGCTGGGGCCGGACAATTATTCGAGCAGCGAGGAATCGACGTCATCCGACGCCATCGCTGCGAACGTGGCCCCGCGGGCTTCGTAGCTGGCGAATTGATCGAGACTCGAACAGCCGGGCGATAATAACACCGTGCCGCCCCCGGCCTGCCGGGCCGCGGCCACGGCGGCGGCGAACGCCGCGGGGAGCGTGCCGCAGTTCAATGCCGGACATTTTGGGTTCGCCGCGGCGACCAAGTCCCGCCACCGCGGTCCCGTCGTGCCGATGAAATAGGCCCCGGCGGCCCGCTGAGCGATCGCGGCGGCGGCGGCGGCGAGGTCCGCGCCTTTATCGGCTCCGCCGGCGATCAAAAACAGCGGGCCGGGCAGCGCCTCCAAGGCCGCGATCACGCTCTCCGGCGTGGTCGCGGCGCTGTCGTCGACGAACCGCACCCCGTCTCGCTCCGCCACGCCTTGCAGCCGGTGCGGGGGGAGAACCGCGGTTTTCAGGCCCTCTTCGACGTCCTCCGCCGTGCACCCCAGCGCCCGGGCGGCGGCCTCCGCGGCGGCGGCGTTTTGGGCGTTATGAGCGCCCGGCAGCGGGCACGGCCGGGTTTCAAAAAGAACCCGCCGGGCGGCCGTCGGCCAGTCCCTCACGTCCGCGTCGGCGGCGTTCAAAACGGCCGTGTCCGCGGGTCGCAGGTTTTCCAGCAACCCCTGCTTGGCGGAGCGGTAGGCGGCGAGGGATTGGTGTCGGTCGAGGTGGTTCGGGGCGAAGTTCGTCACGACCGCGGCGTCCGCCCGCAGGGCTCCCCGAAACGGGGCGGTTTCGCGGAGATATTCGAGTTGAAAACTGCTCACCTCCCACACCACCGCGTCGCCCGGCCGGACGCGGTCGATGTCGTCCAATAAACTGCCCCCGCCGTTGCCGGCCAGCCACGCGGCGCCGCGGCCGAGGCGGGCGTGTTTGGCCCGCAGCATCGCGTGCAGGAAGGCGCAGGTCGTGCTTTTGCCGTTGGAGCCGGTCACCGCGGCGGTCGTGACGCCCGCCGGCAGGGCCGCGGCGGCGAGGGCCAATTCCGTCGTCACCGGCACGCCGGCGGAGCGGGCCGCTTCCAATAACTCATGCCGGAACGGCACCGCGGGCGAGGCGACAATGAGATCGGCGTTCAAAAAGTCCGCCGGGTCGTGCCCGCCGAGTTTTAAAACGGCCGGTTCGCAGCCCAGCGCCGCCAGCGGCGCCGCCAGTTCCTCCGCCGTCCGCCGATCGGTCAGGGTCACCCGCGCCCCCCGCCGGCAGAGATCCCGCACCGCCCCAGCCCCGCCGCCGTGCGTGCCGAGGCCCATGACAGTCACGTTCACGGGGAAGCCTCAAGGACCAAGAACCCAAGAACCAAATCGGGACGGCGGCCCCGATCGTCTTTGGTTCTTGGGTTCTTGAACATTGGAGCTTGCGGCCTGCGGCCGCCCCTCAGTCGTCGTAGTCGACCTTCACGTAGCCGTCGCGGCCGGTCAGGGTGACTTCGTATTTGCCGAAGTCCATGTGCACGCGGTGGCCGTGGCGGGTGACCTTCACCTCCTCCGGTCGGCAGGGGGGCACGCAGACCTCGACGAACACCAACGCGGCGCCGTCGTCGCACAGCGGATCGCACTCCCGGCAGCCCTGACGGCAACCGGTGCATTCGCGGTGGAACAGCTTGGCCAGCCCGATCGGCGGAGCCGGGCGGGTGGGGTCGGCGACCGCCACCACCTGCCGCACGGCGGCGGGGTGCACGTGGTCCGGATCTTCGATCTCCAATCGGGTGAACAGCGGCACGACGCCGTCGCACAGGCCCAGTTCGCACATCCCCCCGGCGGAGCCCAGCGGCGCCAGGGGACCGGCGCCCAACCCGGCGGGGCCGGCGTAGGGGTTGCCGAGCCGCCCGCCGTACGGTTCGCCGAAGGGCGTGCCGGTCGGCGGCAGCGGGGCGCCGTAAGGGCGGGCGTCGCCGTCGACGTACGGGGCGTACGGCGAAGGTTCGGGGGTGCGCAGGTCGCGGACCGGCACGCCGTTGCGGATCACCGTGTCCGAGGGCAACGTGAGCGACGGCCGCCGGGGCGGGGCGGCCGCAGGGGCCGGCGGAACCGTCCGCGGGGGCACCGGACGGAAGTCGTCGTCGCCGACCGGGCCGGCGTCGGCGGGGTCCATCGGGACCGGCCGCGGCGCCGGGGCGGGGCCGACGTCCTCCAGGTCCTGCGAGCGGTACGCCGTGCGGGGGGAGGAGATCGGGTCCGGCTGCGGGGCGAGGGTCGGCGTTTCGTACCCGGAATCTCCGCCGTAGCTCCCCCCCTCGCTTTCGCCGTAGAGGACCGTCCCGCCGCCCGTCCCGCCGAGGCCGAACGAGTCGCCGAAGTCGGTGAACCCGGCGAAGTTCGACGCCGTCCGGATCCGCCGTGGGGAGAAGCTGAGCCAGCCGCGACGTTCCGTTTTGTCCTCGTCGGCGTCCTCCTCCGGCGCGGCGAAGCGTTCCGGCGTCGCCACGACGGGCGCACCGGCGTCGGACGGAGCGGCGAGGGAGCGCCACGACTCCGTGCGGAGCGGCTCGGCCCGTAACGTCGGCGCCGGCGTCCGCGTCGACTCATACGATTCCGCGGGCGCCGCCAACCCGGGGATCAGGCCGGGGTCCGACGCGGCGGGGGCCGACAGGGCGGAACCGGAGAACGCGTCGCCGGCGGCGCCCGGGGCGGCGAGGGCCGGCGGGTCGGCGGGGGCGGCGCCGACCAACGACAGCAGCCCGACCGCGGCGAGGGCGGACCCGGCCCGGCGGCGGGCGGCCCCGGAGCGGGCGGCCCCGGAGCGGGCGGACCCGGAGCGGGCGGACCCGGAGCGGGCGGACCGGCCGAGGGGCGGCAGGGCGGCGGGGAGCCTTTCGGGGGGCGTCATGCGGAGCAATCCAAACGGGGGGCGCGGCGGACGACGACAGGAGGCCGCGTTCGCCAGCTTACCCGCTGTCCGGGCGCGCCGAGGACTTTTCGATCCCGGGGACGAACGAACCGGCCGATGCGCCGGCCGGCGGCGCCGGCCGACCGGGTTGGCGCGGGCCGGAGCGGGGTTGTCGCGGAATCGGCCCGGCGGGAGACTCTCGGGATGAAGTTCGCTCCCCCCCGCTCGCTCGCCGATCGCACGCGGCTCGGTCGCCCGTGGAGCCGACCGGCCGCCGTCGTTCTCGCCGCGGGCGTCGCGGTCGCCGCGGCGGGGTGCGGCGGCTCCGACTCCGACGGCACGCCCGCCGCCAACGGCACCCCCTCGGCGAACGGCTCCCCCGCCTCCAACGACGCGCCGGCTCCCAACGGCGCCCCCGGGAGCAACGCCCCGGCCGGCCGGGCGACCGCCGACGGCGGCATCGCCCCCTTCACGGACCCCGCCGGTCGGAAGTGGCTCAACAAAACCATCCCCTACGACGCCTACGCCACGGCTCCGGACCGGGCGACCGGCGGGGTCGCCGCCGTGGGGACGACCGATGCCGGCTCCCGCAATCTGCTGGCGGGCATCGGCTCCGGCCTGTCCGCCCCCCGCAGCACAGGCGGCGTCGCGACGAACGCCCCGGCGGACGCCGGCCGCGGCGCCCTGCCCCCCGCCGGCATGGGCGCGCCCCTGGGCGCCGGGGCCGCGGGCGAGGAGGAAACGGGCGAGGACGCCAGCGGCTGGGGGGCGGTGATCTCCGCCGAGGACCTGCGGGACGAAATCAAACGGGCCCGCAACGAGCTCGCCGCCGCGGTGGGCACGGTGGCGGCCTTCAATCGCATGCAGACCGATCTGCCCGAAGAAGCCGCGGTGCTGGCGGCGATGGCCCAGATCACCGCGGAGCACCCCGGCCGCGTGCCCTGGAAGGAGAACGCCGACGCCGTCCGCACCCTCGCGGTCCGAGTGGGCGAGGCGGCCGGCTCCCGCGGCCGCACGGCCCGGGACGAGGCCCGGGCGTCGTTCGACCCGCTGGACTCGATCCTCGGCGGCAATCCCCCGCCCGACGGCGCCGTCGCGGAGTTCGACCGCCAACTGGACGCCCCCCGCGGCACGCTCATGCAGCGGATGGGCGACGCCTTGAAGTATCTCCAGCAGGAGGCCCCCGACGCCGCCGCCCTGACGGACCACGGCGACGACCTGGCCCGGCAGGCCGCGGTGCTGGCCGCCCTGGGCCGCTTCACCGCCGACGAGGCCTACGACAACGCCGCCGAGCCGGACTACCAGCAGTGGGCGACGGCCCTCACCGCCGCCGCCAACGACGCCGTCCGGGCCGCCCGGGAGACGAAGGACTACGCCGCCTTCCGGGCCGCCGTCGACCGGGCCGCCGCCACCTGCGCCGACTGCCACGGCGCCTACCGCTGAGCCGGCGGCTGCCGATCTTCGCACCACCAACCCGAAGCGTCAGCGAGGGCCTTCCGCAGAACGGCGGGCGCCCCGCTCGCCCTCGCTGACGCTTCGAGCTGGTCTGGAAACGGCGTCTCGGCGTCCGCGAATCGCGGGGCGGCGGACGGATCGGTAAGCTCGCCGGCGTTCCGCGTTCCCGCCCGGGTGGAAGCCGTGTCTGTGGTCGAACCGTCGCCCGCCGCCCCGTCCGAGGCCCCGGCCGAGCGGCCGCAGCCGGTCCGCCGGCCGCGTTCGCTCAAGACGCGGGCGCTGATCCTCGTCCGCCGGGTGCACCTCTACGCCGGTCTGTTTTTATTGCCGTGGGTGTTCCTCTACGGCGTGACCGGGGCGATGTTCAATCATCATGATTTATTTCCGCACCCGACGATCGAACCCGTCGACGCCGGCGGTTCGCTGACCGGCCTGCCGACGCCGGAGGAACTCGCGGAGCAGGTCACCGCGGCCCTCGACGCCCACGCCGCCGACGCGACCGTCGCCCTGCACCCGGACGGCGTACCGGAATATACCGGCGACCTCATGTTCGAAACCTGGGAGGGTGGCGCCCGCCGGGTGGTGCACCTCGACCCGATCACCGGGGCCGCCACCGTGGAGACTTTCCCGGAGAACGACGAACGGCCGGAGGCGCTGATTAAAGCGACGAACCTCAAGCTCCCCGAAGACCCGTTCCTGTCCAGCCGGCGGGACGCCCAAACGGTTCTGCAAAAAGCGGGGATCGACGCGAAGAACCCGCCGCGGCCGCTGGGTTGGACGAAATTAAACTACCTCGCGACCGTCGACGGCGAGCCGGCCCGGGTGACGTACGTGTTGAAGGACGGGCACGTCGACGTGGAGCGCTACACCGGCGAGGACGGCATGAACCCGCGGGCGTTCTTCCTGCGGCTGCACACCTCGCACGGCCAGCCGCCGCACTGGAACTATCGGTTCGTCTGGTCGTTGTTCGTGGACGCGATGGCGATCGCGATGGTCGGCTGGGGCCTGACCGGGCTGGTGATGTGGTGGACGATCAAACGCACCCGCCTCATCGGAGCCGGCGTGCTGGCCGCCAGCGTCGGAGTCGCCGCCGTGATGTACTTCGGAATGGAGCACTACTACGCCAGCACGAAGCTGTAGGAACGCCGACGGCTTCGCCGGCTTCAATGAGAACCCGTTGAGAGTTGAAATGACGGACGTCCGCCCCCTGCCGACGGCGCTGAAGGTCGTCGCCTGGCTATTTATTATCACCGGGGCTTTGGCGGCCTGGGACGTCCTCGCCGCCTTGCTGAACGGCAGAATCAGTCTCAACTTCGGCGTGCTCGGCCTATTTATTGGTCCCGGCCTGTTGCGACTGAGTTCGGGCTGGCGGACCTGCGGGTTGGTCCTGCTCTGGATCGAGATGATCCTGATCCCGCTCGCCATTTTGGCGCTGGTCGCCTCAGGCGGACCACTCGACGTCACTTTGTCCGGAGAACCGGCCGGGGAAGCGCCTCTGCTCGTCGGCCTCGGCGTCGTCGGCGCTTTGCTCGCTCTGGTCGTCTGGGAATACCGCGTCCTCACCCGGCCGGACGTGCGGCGGTTGTTCGAGTTGGAGACCGACCGGACCGATCCATTGGCGAACGTGGATTGAGCCGGTTTGGGTCCGCCGCGGCGGGCGAGCGGTTGCTCTGGTCGGCGGGGCGTGAAAGATCTCCACTCCCGCCGCCGTCGGTCGCCCGCGCTCCCCCCGTTGCCAATCCCGGGAGGCGAACCCCGGCCCCCCGCCCGCCCCCGGTCCCGCAACGTCCCCCGTGCCCACCGCCGTCGCGGATCGTCCCGCCGCCGCTCCTCCGTCCCGAACCCCGATTCGTCCGGACGTCGCCGTCCGGTTGAAGGAGCCGGCCCCGCAGAAGGCCCCGGCGCCGCCGGCGAAGCCCCGCACGGGGTTCTTCTACGGCTGGCTGATGGTGCCGGTCGCGGCCCTGCTGCACGCCGGCACCGGCGTCGGGCAGACTTACGGGGTGAGCGTGTTCAACCCGCTGATCCTGGCGGATCTGGGCGTCTCGGAGACGGCCCTGTCGCTGACGTACATGGTCGCCTCGCTGGTCGCGGCGACGCCGTTGCCGCTGGTGGGGCTGGCGATCGACAAATACGGCCTGCGCGCGGTGGCGATCTGTCTGGTAGTCGGGCTGGCCGCGGGGTGCGCGCTGACGGGCTCCGCCCCGAACCTCGTCGTGCTGGCGCTGGGCTTCTTTCTGCTGCGAACGCTGGGTCAGGGGGCGCTGACGCTGGTCGCCTCGAACACCCCGGCAATGTGGTTCGACCGCCGCCTCGGTCTGGCCGGCGGGCTGGTGGCGCTGGGGCAGAGCGCCGCGATCGCCTTTCTGCCGGCGGTGTTCATTCTCGTCGTCTCCGGCTCCGTGGACGCCGCGGAGACCGGCGGCTTCGGCGGGCTGGGCTGGCGGCGGGGCTACCTGTTTCTCGGGCTGGCGAACGCCGCGATTCTGCTGCCGGTGTTGTTCTTCGTCTATCGGAACCGCCCGGCGGACGTCGGCCAGCGCGTCGACGGCGACGCCCCGGACGTTTCCCCGGACGAACCGCCCCCCGGGGCGTCGGAACTGGACGGCGACGCCGCCGCCGGCCCCGTGCCGGGCGTGCAGAACAGCCCCAACACCGTGCGGGCCTCCCTCACCGCCTCGCAGGCCTACCGCACCGTGCAGTTCTGGTACGGGGCGGCCGTGCAGGGCCTGTGGGGAATGATCGCGACGGCGATCTTCTATCACCTGCTCACGATGCTGGGCGAACGGGGGG
This sequence comes from Alienimonas sp. DA493, assembly GCF_043951915.1. Taxonomy (NCBI): domain Bacteria; kingdom Pseudomonadati; phylum Planctomycetota; class Planctomycetia; order Planctomycetales; family Planctomycetaceae; genus Alienimonas; species Alienimonas sp. DA493. The sequence continues at coordinate 44,033 of NZ_JBINJD010000008.1, forward strand.
TGAGCGAGGCGGACGCGGCCGTCTGCTTCACCGTGTTCGCCGGGATGATGGCGGGGTGGCAGTTCCTCGGCGGCGTGCTGGCCGACCGCGTCCCGCCGCGGCTGTTGCTGAGCGTCGTCGGTCTGCTGGGCGCCGCGGGCTGCGGGCTGCTGTTCGTCGCTCAGGACCGGTATTTCGCCTGGGGGATGATGGCGGCGTTCGGCTCCGCCCAGGGGCTGTTGACGGTGACGATGAACGTGCTGTGGCCGCGGTTCTTCGGCGTCGGGGCGCTGGGGGCGATCCGCGGGTCGGTGCAGACGCTCGTGGTGGCGGCGTGCGCCGCGGGGCCGGTGCTGGTCGCCCTCAGCCGGGAACGGCTCGGTTCGGAGAACCCGGCGCTGCTGCTGTTCGGCGGCCTGCTGGCGGCCGTCGCCCTCTCCGCCCCGTTCCTCCGCCCGCCGGTCCGGGGCTGACGGACGCCGATCACGCTCTCGGGACGCGGAGCGTCCGGCGGCTGTGCGGCCCGTGCGTCCCGTGCGTCCCGACGCAGAGCGTCGGGACGAGAAACCGCCAGCGGTCGACGGCCGACGGAGGCCACCCGGACTGGTAGTTTCTGAGCCGCCATGTCCGACGCCCCCGCTCCCCCGCCGGTTCCCTCGCAAGCCCCGCCGCCGGTTCCCGCCCCGGCTCGCTCCCCGGAGGAGCAGCCGCACGGCTCCACCCGGTTCGCCGGCGCCCTGACGGACCGCGGCAAGGGCCGCACCTTCCCCTGCCCGACCTGCGGGGCGGCGCTGGAGTTCCATATCGGCTCGCAGGGGTTGAAGTGCCCCTTCTGCGGGGCGGAGGAAACGGTCGAGCAAGCCGAAGACGCCGCCGTCGAGGAGCGGGACTTCCAGGCGATGCTGACCCGCCTGCGGGAGACGCACGACGCCGGCTCGCACCAGTACGACGAGATGCGGGAGGTGCGGTGCCGAAGCTGCGGCGGCACGGTGCTGTTCGCCGGCACCGTCACCGGCACGGAGTGCCCCTATTGCGCCACGCCCCTGCAACTGGACGCCGCCGAGCAGGCGAAAAGCCGCATCGCCCTGGACGGCGTGCTGCCGTTTCAGGTCTCCGAAAAACAGGCCGCGAAGAACCTTAAGGAGTGGGTCGCCAGCCGCTGGTTCGCCCCCAACGATTTCCGAAAGCGAGGCGTGCGGGGCAAATTCAACGGCGTCTATCTGCCCTATTGGACGTTCGATTCCCTCACGTTCACCCGGTATCACGGCCAGCGGGGGGAGCATTATTGGGTCACCGTCGGCACCGGGGACAAAAAGCGGCGGGTGCGGAAAACGCGGTGGTATCCGGCGAGCGGGGCCTTCGAGCGGTTCTTCGACGACACGCTGGTGGTCGCCAGCGACGCGGTCAGTCGCGGCCTGGCCGAGGATCTGGAGCCGTGGCCGCTGCCGAAGGTGAACCCCTACGACCAGCGGCTGCTCGCCGGGTTCCTCGTCCGCACCTACGACGTGGAGTTAGAACCGGGCTTCCAGCTCGCCGACGCCCGCATGCGGCAACAATTGGAGTACGACGTCCGCCGGCGGATCGGCGGGGACGAACAGCGGATCAGTTCGATGGACGTCCGGCACAGCGCCGTGACCTTCAAGCACCTCCTGTTGCCGGTCTGGATGCTGGCCTACCGCTACAAAGGCGAACCGCACCAGGTGCTCGTCAACGCCGTAACCGGCCGGGTGACGGGCGAGCGGCCGTATTCGTGGATTAAAATCACGCTGGCGGTGGTCGCGGGGCTGATCGCGTGCGGCCTGATCTTCCTCTTCACCCAGGGCGGGGTCCGACTGCGATGAAGACGTTGCCGATCGTCGTCCGCCGCCTCTGGCTGACCCGGCTCACCGGCGCCGCGACGCTGGTGTTGATCAGCGTCACCTGGCCGCTGTGGCTCCCGCCGACGCCGACGAGTTTTCCCCAACTGCCGTTATTCGCCTGGCTGATTCCCGCCCCGGCGTGGTGCGATTGGATCGCGCTGGCGGGCATCGTGGTCGGGGCCGTCGGGATGGCGGTTTCCCGTGAGTCCGAAGCGCAAGCGAGGGGAGACGCCGCCGCGCCTCGCTTGCGCTTCGGGCTCACTTGGGCGCTCGCCCTCGCCCCTGCCCTGTTCACCCTGTCCCTCGCGTTCGCTCTCGCTCTCAATCAGATCCGCATTCAGGTCTGGGCGTATCAATTCCTGCTGTTAGGGGCGGTGTTGAGCCTCTGCCCGCAGTCGGAGACCGGCGATCGGGCGGCGGTGACGCTGGGGCGGGTTCTGGCCGTGGGGGTGTTGTTTCATTCGGGGCTGTCGAAGCTCGATCTCGCCTTCGCCGAGGGGCCGGGGTCGTGGTTGATGGGCGGGTTTTTGTCGCTGTTCGGGGTGGAGGCGAACGGGCTGGACGAGAAGGCCGTCTCGGCGATCGCCTTCGCGGTGCCGGCGTGGGAGATCGCCCTGTCCGTGCTGCTGGCCGTACCGAGCCTGCGGCGGGTGGGGCTGATCGCGGCCGTGTTCATGCACACGTCGGTGGTGGCGACGCTGTGGAAACTCGATCAGAGTTGGGGCGTGCTGCTGTGGAACGCCTTCTTCCTCGCCCACGAGTTCCTGCTGTTCTGGCCGGCCCCGAAGTCGGAGGGCGTGCCGCTGTGGACGACGCTGCGGACCGCCGGTCCGCGGGCTTTGCCCGCGGGGTTATTGATCGCGGCCGCCGTGCTACTGCCGTTCGGGACTCGCAGCGGGTATTGGGACGTGTGGCCGGGGTGGGCGGTGTACGCCGGGGGCGTGCCGAAGGCCCGGGTGATTCGACCGATGACGCTCGCCGAGATTCGGCGGTACGACCCGGACGGGACCTGGCCGTTCGGTCACGACATGCCGGAAGACTACGACCGCCGCGGGCTGGAGCGGCTGGGGGCGCCGGTTCCACAGGACCCGCGGGTGCGGGTCGGCCTGGTCGTGGCCGACGTGCTGCGGGGCCGCGTCCGCCACCCGTCGCTGACGGTCCTCTCCCCGGGGGCTCGGTGGGAGACGGACAGCGGAACGGCGGCGGGTTATCAGGGCGACGAACGGGTGAGGCGGTTCGCCGACGACTTCCTCCTCAACGCCCGCCCCCGGGCGTTGAGCCTGCCGGCGGAAGCCCCATGATGGGCGCCCGCGAACGCTCCCTCCGGTCGCGGCGAATCCATCCGACATCCGAGATCCCACTTCCGACCTCCCCCATGGCCCGCGTCAACGATCATTTCCGCCTGCTCAAAGCCGGGTATCTGTTCCCGGAGATCGGCCGGCGGGTGCGGGCCTTTCAGGAGGCGAACCCGGACAAGTCGATCATCAAGCTCGGCATCGGCGACGTGACCGAGCCGCTGCCGGCGGCGATCCGCGAGGCGATGCACGCCGCGATCGACGAACTCGGCGACCGCGACACCTTCCGCGGCTACGGCCCGGAAAAGGGCTACCCCTTCCTGCGGGAGGCGATCGCCGAACACGATTTCAACGGCCTCGGCGTCTCCCCGGAGGAGATCTATATCTCCGACGGTTCCAAGTGCGACTGCGGCAACATCCTCGACATTCTCGCCGACAACGGGGCGAATAAAGTCGCGGTCGCGGACCCGGTCTACCCGGTCTACGTGGACACCAACGTGATGGCCGGCAACGCCGGCCCGGCCGACGAAAACGGCCGCTACGAAGGGCTGATCTACCTTGAAGCGACCGCCGAGAACGACTTCCAACCCGCCATCCCGGAGGAGAAGGCGGACGTCGTCTACCTCTGCTACCCGAACAACCCGACGGGGGCCGTCGCCTCGAAGGAGTATCTGGCCGAGTGGGTCGCCTACGCCCAGAAGCACGGCAGTCTGCTGTTGTTCGACGCGGCCTATACGGCGTTCATCACCGATCCGGACGTGCCCCGCAGCATTTACGAGATCGACGGGGCCCGCGACTGCGCGATCGAGTTCCGCAGTTTCAGCAAGAACGCCGGGTTCACCGGCGTGCGGTGCGCCTTCACGGTGGTGCCGGAAGGGCTGACCGGCACGGCGAGCGACGGCACGGAGATCCCCATCGGCAAGCTGTGGGACCGCCGCCAGAGCACCAAGTTCAACGGCGTGAGCTACATCGTCCAACGCGGCGCCGCGGCCGTGTACTCGGACGCCGGCCAGCAGCAGACCGGGGAGCTGGTCTCCTTCTATATGGAGAACGCCACGCTGATCCGCGAGGGCCTCTCCGCGGTGGGGATCGACGTCTACGGCGGGAAGAACGCCCCGTACGTCTGGCTGAAGACGCCCGGCGGGCTCAGCAGCTGGGAGTTCTTCGACCGCCTGCTGAACGACGCCAACGTCGTCGGCACCCCCGGCGCCGGCTTCGGCGCCGCGGGCGAGGGCTACTTCCGCCTGAGCGCCTTTAACAGCCGCGAGAACGTCGAGACCGCGCTGGAGCGAATCAAAGCGGCGCTGTGAGGGGGTGAGGAATTACTAACCCGAAGCGTGAGCGAGGGAACCGGCCCCCGCCGGCCTGCGGCCGCCGCCCTCGCTCACGCTTCGGGTTAGTTTGAACCTGAATTCTGGGTGTCGATTTTTCTATCGCCACTGGATTGGAGTGGGCAACAACTGCTCCGCTCGGCGTTTCGCCTCATCCACCGAGAGACCGCCTGCGCGGTCCGGATGCCGCGGAGATTTTGGAAGCGTGCGGAACAGTAAATCGAACCGCACGCCGTCCGGATTAAGATCGGGCTTCTCGTCAGGCTCCAGTTGATCGTCGGCTTTCGCCAACTCATACCAATAGTCGTAGCCCATCTGCACGACGTGGACGGTCATCGGCGTGGCGCCGTCGTACAGCCACTCACCTGAAAGAACGATTTTTAGCGGTTGATCGGTCATCGATCGATTGTGGCTAACTACCCGCCGGGCAGCGGCGGGGGGGCGCTGCCGAACTGATTGGCGAACGCCGGGACCTTGCTGACCGGTTCCCAGCCGGACATGCCGTTGGTCCAGACGAGAGCGTCCGGGCCGACCTGACCGCTGCGGACGGCGTGCTCCAATTGCGGTTGGGGCAGCGGGCCCTTCTGCTGTCCGTTCGCGGCGACGTGCCACATCGTCGCCCCGGGCAGCGGCGGGGGGGCCGGCGCTTGAGCCGGGGCCATCTGCGAGTTGCCTTGGGCCAGTTGGTTCGCCATCTGGAAGCCGAGGCCCAGGCCCACGCCTTCGCCCAGCCCGCCGCCGGGGCCGCCCGGCTGGCCGAGGGCGTTGCCCAGCTGGAACTGCTGGTAGCGGCCGAGATCGCCGATCACGCCCATGCTGCTGCGGGCGTCGAGGGCCTTCTCCACGCTCTCCGGCAGAGAGACGTTGATGATATACAGCTGCGGGACTTCGAGGCCGTATTCGTCGTCGATCCGTTCGTTGACGATCTTGGCGAGGTCGTCGCCCAGTTCCCGATAGTTCGCGGCCAGATCCAGCGCCGCGATCTTGGATTCGCCCAGCAGGTCCGCGAAGGCGCTGACGACCACGCCGCGCATTAACTCGGTGATCTCGCCGGTCTCCAGGGCGGAGTCGGTGCCGACGAGTTCCTTGAGCAGCACCTGCGGGTCCAGCGCCCGCAGGGTGTAGGTGCCGAACGCCCGCAGGCGGACGGGGCCGAAGTCGTCGTCCCGCAGCATGATGGGGTTCGGCGTGCCCCACTTCAGCTCCCCGATGGTGCGGGTGGAGACGAAGTAGACCTCGCTTTTGAACGGGCTCTCGAAGCCGTGCTTCCACCCCTTGAGGGTGGAGAGGATCGGCAGGTTGTCCGTGTTCAGCGTGTAGTGGCCGGGCTCGAACACGTCGGCGATGCGGCCGTTGTCGACGAAGATCGCCGTCTGCCCGGGGCGGACGATCAGCTGGGCCCCGTTCTTAATTTCGTTGCGGTAGCGGGGGAAGCGCCAGACGAGGGTGTGACGGTCGTCGTCCACCCATTCAATAATGTCGACGAGTTCGCCGCGGAGTCGATCAAACAGGCCCATCGAACGGTACCGCTGCAGGGGTGGAGGAACGCCGGGGGAGATCCGGGGGAGCCCGGATCGTGGCCTCCCGCGGCCGAACTCGCAACGGCGGCCCGCGACGGCGCCCGGACCGAAGACCCGGCCGACGGGCCTCAGGCGGCGCGGCGGGCGGCGTGGGGATGGACCGGCGTCGGTTCGTCGACGGCGGAGTCCGCGTCCGACCGGGGCTCGGCGTCCAACAGGGGCTCGGCGTCCCACAGGGGTTCGACGTCCAACGGGGGTTCGGCGTCGGCGGGCGACGGGTCGTCCAAGCGCGACGGCCGCACGATCCGCAGGCCGTATTCGGTCCGCCGCTGCCAGGCGGCGCCGGCCCAGGCGCCCAGCAGGGCTGCTTCGTGATGGCCGAACACCTTGGCGACGGCCAGCGTGAGGAACAGCGCCGCACAGACGGCCGGGGCCAGCCAGGGCGTCCGCAACTGGGCCCCGATCACGCCCGCGGCGGCGGTGAGGGCCGTCATCCCGAGAATCGCCGCGAGCGTGCGGCGGACGCTCAGCCCGCGGTCCTGCAGGCGGTGGTGGAGGTGATGACGGTCGGCGGCGGCGATGCTCTGGCCGGACAGCTTGCGGCGGGCCATCGCGGTCAGCACGTCCCAGCCGCTGACGGCGCCGGCGGCCAGCACGCCGATCAACGTCACGCCGCTGAAGGTTTTGCTTTCGATCCACAAACTCAGCATGCCCAGGCAGGCGCCGATCGAGAGGCTGCCGGAGTCGCCCAGGAAGATCTTCGCCCGCTTGGTGGGGAGGTTGTGGGGCAGGAAGCCGAACACCGCCGCGGAGAACGCCAGCGCCAGCGTGGTCACGCCCCACTGGCCCATCAACCCGCCGTGCACGGCGATGGAAATCGCCACGATCCAGCCGACGCCGGAGGCCAGCCCGTCCAACCCGTCGGAGAGGTTCACGACGTTCGCCCAGCCGACGAGCCAGACCACGGTGAACCCCACCGCCCCGACCTGCCCCCACAGACCCCATTCAGAAAACCGGAGGACGTAGCCGTGCAGTTCCAGTTGGGCGACCGGCGGGCCGAGCAGGGCGAACGGCAACGCAGCGAGGATCATGCCCAGCAGCTTGGTGCGGGCCCGGACCGGGCGGCGGTCGTCCCAGGCGCCGACGAGGCAGAACAGCCCCGCGGTCAGCGTGAGGCCCCAGAGGTGAGCGGCCGGCCCCGCGGGGGTGCGGCCGAGGGCGTATAAGACCGCCACGCCCGCCACGAAGGAGGTCGCCACCGCCACGCCGCCCCACAGGGGGGTGACTTTACGGTGCAGCTTGCGGCCGCCGTCCGGGGCGTCGACGGCGCCGACCCGGGGGGCGAGCCAGCGCATCACCCCGGCGCCCGCCGCCGCCAGCGCCGTGATGCCGGACAGCACGGCCCAGACCCACGGGTCCAGCCACGGCTCGCCGAAGGCGCCGGCCATGGAGACATGGGCGAACAACAACGGCAGCGTCTCGGGCGAGAGCGGAACGAGGGGGACGAGCGGCATCGGAACGGTCAGCGCCTCGCAGAGAATTCGGGCGGGCCGGAGCCGTCGAGCGCGCCAGCGTAACGCGCGGCGCGGGACGACGCCGCCGCGCGGATGCCGGTTTGCGGCTCGGTCGGGGATTGGGGCGTCGCCGGCGCCGAGGGGCCGGGGGGGGCGCCGGCGGCGTCCGCGGCGGTCGCGGCGGCGGGCGTCCGGCCGAGGCCGGCGTCCTCCGGCACGAGCACGACCAGCCCGTTCCAGATGTTCCGTTCCGCGATCTCGCGCTCGTTGAGCCGGCCTTTGTGCACGGGCGGCGGGGGCAGCACCCGGAAGCCGGCGGCGAGCCACTCCGGCCCGGTCAGGGCGAAGTCGAACGACCGCCCGGAGTTCCGCGGCAGCACGATCAGGTCCGGGCGGGCGGCCGCGGCCTCCTCGATCGGCACGCCGTCGAACGCGGTCCGCACCTCGCCGTCCAACCCCCGGTCCTCCAACCCCCGTTCCATCTCCTTCACGAGCCGAGCGGCCGCCCCGACGCCCCACACCCGCGGGGCGGCGGCGGGTTCGTTCGCCAGCGACTCTTCCAGGCGGTCCCCCAGCACGGCGGCGACGTGCAGCTCCGCGTCGCGGCCCGGGTGGTCCGCCTGCTGGCCGTCGACCACGTGCAGGACCGCCAACACGCTCAGCGCCGTCCCGACGAACGCCGTCCGCCACCAGCGCCGCACCGGCGACCGGACCGCCCCCGCCCGATCCCGGCTCGGCAGAAACGCCCACGCCCAGCGGACCGCGTCGTTCAACAGCAACCCGACCACCGGCAGGGAGAGCAGCGCCGGCAGCAGGAAGTACCGCCCGTTGATCTCCCCGTGCTGCGCCAGCCGCTGGTACACCGCGGCCATCACGCCCAGCGATACGCACCAGCACGGCAGGGCGTCCGGCCGGAGCATCCGCCGCCAGTACCACAGCAGCCCGACCCCGCAGAGCAGGAGGAACACGGGCTTGTAGGCCCCGAGCAGGCCCTCGGCGTACACCAACCACAGGGGGTCGCCGGCCTCGGCGGCGCTGGTGAGGGCGTGCGGGTCCGTGGCGGCGACGGCGGCGTCCTGAAAGACCGGAGCCTGGGCGACGGCGTCGGCGTGCGCCGCCGGATCGGCGGCGGGGCTATTGGCCAGCGTTCCGATCAGCTTCCGCCGGGTCCAGCGGAACATGTGGCGGAGCACGGCCAGCCGGCCCCACTCCCATCGGGAATGGCCGTGCAGCAGGGTGAGGTTGACGGCCAGCAGCGTCGCCGGGACGGTCGCCACCGCGGCCGTCGCCCCGCCCAACAGCCGCGGACGATCCGCGGGGCGCCGCCACGCCGCCACGGCGGTCCAGCCGAGCAGCACCGCGAACAGCAACCAGCCCTCGGTGCGGGTCAGCGTCGCGGCGGTCGCCGCCAGCCCGGCCAGCAGGAACCAGCGCCAGCGCGGCGGGGTCGGCCCGCCGCCGGCGGGCGGATTGAGTTGCGGCTCGGCGGCCCGGTGGCAGGCGGCGAAGGTGCAGGCGACCAGCAACCAGAAGGTCCCGTCGCGGATCGGTTCGACGCCCGTCTCCGTGAACGCCGGGTGCACCGCGAACGTGGCGATCCCGGCGACGGCGACGCCGACCCCGAACTGCCGCTTCCACCAATCGAACAGCGGGAAGACGGTCAGCCCCGCCACGAGCACGCCCCACGCCAGCGCCGCGTTCGTCCCCCCGAAGCCCGTCGCCTCCCCTGCCGCCCGCAACAGGGCGAGCACGGCGACGTACAGGTTCAACTCAATCTTATGGAACGCCCCGTCCAGATCGCCGGCCCGCATCCGGTCGGCGAGCATCTCGTAGAAGTGGGCGTCGCGGCAGACGGCGTCCAACTGCCACGCCAACGCCCCGCGGGTCGCCACGGCGACCAACGCCACGGCCGACGTCGCCCACCACAGCCGGGATCGGCTGCCCGGATCGGTCGACGGGGCCGCCGTCGAGCCGACTTTCGACGGGGGGGGAACAGTGGACATGGAAGGCGGTGACGGCAGGCGCGGTCAGGTTCGCCAGAGGGATCGACCCGCATCCGCGGGCGAGGTGAGGTTAAGACGGGAGAAACACTCGCGGAAGCGGTAATCCCGCGCGGGGCGGCCCGGGGCCCGTCGGGCGGACGGCGCCTCCCGCGGGCGTCCGCACAATCCGGCGAGCCGGACCGCGGCCGCGGCCCGGGGAGCGTCGCGGCGTCCGGCCGATCCTTCGGCCCAGGGCGGTCCGCCCCCGAAGGCCCGGGGCGGAACGGCCCTCCAGTTTACCCACCCTTCCCGAGAGGTCCCCCCATCATGGCGCAGGCGGACGGCCTGACGCCACCGCCCGTCCCGGGCTGGCGGAATTGCGAGCGGCGGCCGATCTGACTTGACAACGCCGCATCGTCGCGGCCGGTCTCGTTTCCCTCCCCCCGGCGGTAGTCATGGCACGGACGCCCCTTTCTCGCCCGGGCCGCATTCTCCGGTCCGCGTTTCGTCGCTCGTTGTTGGCCCGCCGCACGTTGGCGGTCGCGGCGATCGCGACGGGCCTCGCCGCCTCCCTGACGGGTTGCGCCGGGAGCGGTTTGAGTCAGGCCGACCCCCTCACCCCGCAGGCGGACATGGCCCGCCGCTCTGTGCCGCAGCCGGCCCAGGTGCCGCGGGAGTTCTCCAAAACTTTACTGCCCACCTACCGGCTCGCCCCGGGGGACACGGTGCTGGTGGAGCCGGCCCGGTTCGACACCCCGCTGCGGTTCCCCGCCGATCAGCCCGTGCAGCCGGACGGCACGATCGACCTCGGTCGGTTCGGCCGGCCCCCGGTCGCGGGGCTGAGCGTCGCCGAGGTGGAAGAGGTCGTCGCCCGCCGCATCGCCCTGGTGGCGGAGCGGGACGAGGTCCTCGCCGAAGCGATCGCCGAAGACCCCACCGCCGCCGAGGTCAACGTGCGGCTGATCGATCCGAACGGCAGCGTGTACTACGTGCTGGGCGCCGTGCAGACGCCGGGCGTGTTCCAGCTGGCCGGCCGGGAGACCGTGCTGGACGCCATCCTGACCGCCGGCGGCCTGACCGATAACGCCAAGCGGTGCGACATCATCCTGGCCCGCCCGTCGGTGCCGGCCGACTGCCGCACCGTGCTGCCGGTCTGCTACGACCACCTCGTGCAGATGGGCGACAGTACGACGAACTACCAGATTCTGCCCGGCGACCGGATCTTCGTGCCCAGCCGCGGCTGCAAGGACACGATCTCGGAGTTCTTCGGCTGCGACGACGAGTGCGACCTGTGCCGCTGCACCCCGCAGTTCGGCTGCGGCCCCGACGCCAAGCCCTGCCCCACCCCCACCCGCTACGCGGCGATGTGCCCGGACCGGGCCGGCGTGAGCGCCCTGGACTACCCCGGCCCCTTCGGCGCCGAGGCGGCCGGCCTGGACGAACTGGTCGCCCCGCCGGCGCCCGCCCCGGCCGTGGAGGACGAGGGCGACTTCGGCCCGGTCCCCGCTCCGGCCCCGGATCCGATCGACGTGCCGGAGGTCGACCCCGCCGACGCGGCTCCGCCCGCCGCCCCGGCGCCCGTCACGCCCGCCCCGGAGACGACCGAACCGCCCGCGGCCCCGGCGATGCCGAACAACCCCGCCGCCCCGGACGCCCCGGCGGAGGAAACCGACCCCGCCCCGCTGCCGCCGGAGATCCCGGACCTGCCGGATCTGGACGATCTGGCCGTCGGCCGGGCGGCCCTGCCCCCCGCCCCGGTGTGGGATTCGGAACTGCCGGTGCTGGAAGTGCCCGCGAACGGTTTCTGAGCTTCCTCGACGGAACTCCCTCGGGCAGGCGACGCGTCCCGCGTCCCGCCCCGCGACGAACGCCCGCCGGGCCGGTCACTGACCGGTCCGGCGGTTTTGCGTTTTGGACCGACGCATCGCGGAACGCATGCCTGTAAGTTGATGCACGATGCGACGGCGCGTCGCCCTCGCGTTTCCTCGGGCATTTCGCCTTTTTCCCTGCCGCGGCGCCCTCCGGCCAGCGGCGTTCCCTCCCCCGGAGTTCTTCATGTCGTCCCCGATCCAACCGCGTCGCCGACCTGCGCGATCTGGCTTCACGCTGATCGAACTCCTGGTGGTGATCGCGATCATCGCGATCTTGGTCTCCCTGCTGCTGCCGGCCGTGCAGCAGGCCCGCGAAGCCGCCCGCCGCAGCCAGTGCCAGAACAACCTCAAACAGATCGGCTTGGCGGCCCACAATTACCACAGCGCTCATAAGGCCTTCCCGCTGTGCGGGATGGGCCCGAGCTTCCGGAGCGCCGGCGGGTGGGGCAACCTGTCGCCGTTCGTCGGGATGCTGCCGTACCTGGACCAGACGGCCCTCTGGAATCAGGTCAGCAAGCCGCTGGACACGAATAACGACGGCACGCCCGATTTCGGCCCGTTCGGTCCGGCCAACACCTCCAATTACTCGCAGCCGGCCGGTAATTATCCGCCGTGGCGGACCGTCATTCCGGCGCTGGTCTGTCCGAGCGACCCCGCCCCGGCGCCCACCGGCAATCAACTCGGTCAGACGAACTACGCCTTCAACGCCGGCGACAGCGACATCCTGCACGACGACGACCTCGGGCGGGCCCGCGGGATGTGGTCCTGGGGCCGCTGCCTCGGCCTGCGGGACGCCCGCGACGGTACGGTCAACACCATGCTGTTCGCCGAAATCGGCCGGCCCTCCCCCGAACGGGCCTGGCAGGGCGGGGTGATGTCCAACGGCCAGGCGGATTCCGGCCGCGTGGACGTCAACGCCTGCCTAAACGACTCCACCGACCCCAATAACCCCGGCTACTACCCCACCGGGGCGAGCGGCAGCTACACCACGTTCCACGCCGAACGCGGTCGGGCCTGGTGCTCCAACGAGAACCAGTACGGCGCCTTCAACGCGGTGCTCGCCCCTAACGGCCCCAGCTGCTCCAACGACAACAACGCCCGCGGCGCCTCGCCCGGTCAGAACGGCAACTACTACATCGTGTCCGCCGGCAGCTATCACACCGGCATCGTGCAGGTCGTGATGTGCGACGGCAGCGTGAAAAGCATCTCCGAGACCATCAACGCCCAGACCGGCACCGGCAGCACGCTGCCCCAGCCGGCCGCCAGCGGCAAGAGCGCCTACGGCGTCTGGGGGGCGTTGGCCACCCGCACCGGCGGCGAAGTCGTCGACGAATTCTGAGCCGGAATCGTACGACTCGGCCCCGCGGGCCGAAGGAACGTCGAGCGCACCGCCCGCCCGGGACCTCCCGGGCGGGCGGCGTTCGTTCGGGACCGGCGCCAACCCTGCCTGAGGCGCTGCGGATCACGCCGCCGGTCCACCGACGCCGACTTTTCCCGAAGCGGCCCGATTTCAGATTTTTCCCGACCCGCAGAACCAGGGATTCTCGCTTCCGGACGAATCTTGCGGGGACAGGGGGGCGAAGTAGACTCCCCGCTTCGTAAATCGATCTCTTCCGGTGCGGCGGGTCTTCGCCGGCGGAACGTGGCGATTCCTCCCCCTCTTCCCTGCCGTCGCCCCTCCGGCGGTCGGCGCCTCCCACGGAGTCCTCGTTGGCTTCTCCCGCATCCCGCGTCCGGCGGTCCGTCCGGACCGGCTTCACGCTGATCGAACTGCTGGTGGTGATCGCGATCATCGCGATCTTGGTCTCCCTGCTCCTGCCGGCCGTCCAGCAGGCCCGCGAAGCGGCCCGCCGCAGCCAGTGCCAGAACAACCTCAAACAGATCGGGTTGGCCCTCCATAATTATCACAGCGCCTATAACGTCTTCCCGCTGTGCGGGACGGGCGAATCGGACCGCTCGGTCTGCCACGGCATGATGTCGCCGCTGGTCGGCCTGCTGCCGTACCTCGACCAGACCGCCCTGTGGGGGCAGGTCAGCAAGCCGCTGACGATCACGACCGGCAGCGGCGCGACCGCCACCACGGCCTCGTTCCTGGCGTTCGGCAATCCGAACGCCAACGGCGCCTCCTATACGAACTACTCGGAGACCGCCAACACCTACCCCCCGTGGCGGACGCAGATCACTTCCCTGCTCTGCCCCTCGGACCCCGCCGCCGCCCCGATCGGCAACGAGATCGGCGAAACGAACTACGGCTACTGCATGGGCGACAGCACCCGGACCAACACCAACAACATGAGCGTCGCCCGCGGGATGTGGGTCTCCGCCCGCGCCCTGGGCCTGCGGGACGCCCGCGACGGCACCGTGAACACGATCATCTACGGCGAGATCGGCCGCCCGGCCCCCGGCCGGGAGTGGCAGGGCGGGTACGTCAACAGCACGACGCGGAACGTTTTCGTCGACCCGGCCGCCTGCCTGACCGCCGCCACGGACGCCAACAACCCCGGCTTCTACCCGAACCCGACCGTCAGCCCCTTCACGAACTTCCAGCCCCGTCGCGGCGACGCCTGGAACAGCGCCGAGGGCCAGTTCGGCGGCTTCAACGCCGTCCTGGCGCCCAACGGCCCCAGCTGCGGCCACGACGACACCTCCCGGAGCGCCAACCCGTCGGCCGAGGGCTACATCCTCAGCGCCGGCTCCTATCACACCGGCATCGTGCAGGTGGTGATGGCGGACGGCAGCGTGAAGAGCATCTCCGAGACGATCAACGCCGCCACCGCCGGCGTCACCGCCACGGCCCCGCCGACCTCCGGCAAGAGCCCCTACGGCATCTGGGGCGCCCTCGCCACCCGGGCCGGCGGCGAAGTGGTCGGCGAGTTCTGAGCAGCGAGTTTTAAACGGCGAGGACGGAGCGGCGGACCGCGGGCCAGGTTCGATCCCGGACGCCCCGCCGACCGCTCGGCGACGTTTCACGCCGCCCGCCCGGGAACGCTCCCGGGCGGGCGGTTTTGCGTATTTTGGGGGCGGTTTTGAGCTCCGACGGGCGGCCCCGGGCCGGTCGCGGGACGGCGGGGGGATAGGATCGAACCCTGAATCGTTCCGCAGGTTCGTCGATGACCGCCCCCCCGTCCGACCGCACGCCCCCGCCGCAGGCCGCCCCGGAGGGAGTCGATTTGCCGGATCTGGTGCGACGGGCGAAGGCGCTGCTCCGCGACAACCGTCGCGGCGACCGCACCATTCCCGCCGCGGGGCTCTATCCGCACCAGTGGAGCTGGGACAGCGCCTTGATCGCCATCGGTCTGTCGCACTACGACGTGCCCGCGGCGAAGCAGGAGCTGCGTACGCTGTTCCAGGGACAATGGGCCAACGGCCTGCTGCCGCACATCGTGTTCAGCGAGGGGGACGACGGTTATTTCCCCGGGCCGGACTGGTGGGACAGCGCCCGCAGCCCGCACGCCCCGCGGAAAGCAGACGGCACGCCGATAAAGACCAGCGGCCTCGTCCAGCCGCCGGTGCACGCGACCGCCGTGCTGCAGGTCGCCGACCGCGACCCGGACCCCGCCGCCGCGGCCGTCTGGCTGCGGGAGATGCACCCGAAGCTCGCGGCCTGGCACGACTACCTGTATCGAGAGCGGGACGTCGACGGGAACGGGCTGGTTTATATTCGCCACCCGTGGGAAAGCGGGATGGACAATTCCCCCCTGTGGGACGAGCCGCTGAGCCGGATCGACGTCCCCGAG
This sequence comes from Alienimonas sp. DA493, assembly GCF_043951915.1. Classification (NCBI taxonomy): domain Bacteria; kingdom Pseudomonadati; phylum Planctomycetota; class Planctomycetia; order Planctomycetales; family Planctomycetaceae; genus Alienimonas; species Alienimonas sp. DA493. The sequence goes on from NZ_JBINJD010000008.1 coordinate 59,121, forward strand.
GACCTGTTGCCGGACTACAAACGCAGCGACCGGGAACACGCCGATCCCGACAGCCGTCCCGACGACGCCACCTACGACCGCTACGTGCTGCTGGTCGAACTGGCCAAGGCCTGCGACTACGACGAGGATCGCCTGCGGAGCGGCGGCGGCCCGGACGGCGGGGCGTTCCCCTTCCGGGTCGAGGACGTGCTGTTCAATTCGCTGCTGGCCCGGGCGGAGCAGGACCTCGCCGAGATCGCCCGCCGCGTCGGCGCCGACGACGCCGACCACCGCCGCCGGGCGGAGACGACCCGCGCCTATCTCAATAAAAACCTCTGGTGCTCGAAATCGAGCATGTATCGGAACTACGACCTCGCCGCCGACGAGCCGTTCGTCCGGCGGGTCGCCGGCGGCTTCGCCCCGCTGTTCGCCGGCATCCCGGACCGGGCGCGGGTCGAGCCGATGCGAAAGGCGATGCGGTCGGCGAGCTTCAACGCCTGCGCCGACGGCTGCGCCGACGGCGTCGGCTACGCGGTGGCCTCCTTCGACCGCGACCACCCCGACTACAACGCCGACGGGTATTGGCGCGGCCCGGTCTGGATGAACGTCGACTGGCTGCTGCACGCCGGCCTGCGCCGCTACGGAATGGCCGGCGAAGAAAGCGTCGTCCGCGACAGCATGCTCCGGCTGCCCGCGAAAAGCGGCTTCCGCGAGCACTACGACGCCGAGACCGGCGAGGGCGGCGGCGCCGAGAACTTCAGCTGGTCCGCCGCCCTGCTGATCGACCTCGCCGCGACGGAGTTCGGCCTGGACGTGCGGGCCGTGTAGCGGCCCCCGCCGCGGTCACAGCACGCGGGGGGCGATCGCGTCCAGCGCGTCCCGCCGGCCGGACTCGGCGATTTCGAGTCCGGCCGGCGTGGACATGTAGTGCGGCGCCGCCGCGATCCCCAGCCGAATCAAATCGAGCCGGTCGCCGTCCCAACAGGCGCCGAGGGTGGGGTCGTCGGTCGTCGCCCCGTCCGTGTGCCGGGCGCAGGCTTCGACCAACAACTCCAGCCGGTCCGGCGCGAGTTCGAAGAACCGTCCGTGGAGTTCCTCCGCGAAGGCCCCGCCGCGGCGACCGTGGTCCGGGTCGTGGCCGTCGTTGAGCCGTCGGCAGTCGTGAAACAGGGCGAACAGCGTAACGATCTCCGCGTCCGCCCCGCAGGAGCGGGCGCAAAACAATCCGTTCCGCTCCACCCGCGCCCAATGCCGCGGTCCGTGGATTGAATGATGGTCGGAGAACCCGGCCCCCTTGACCGTCTCGATCAGGCCGTCGGGATCGAAGAGGCTCATGGACGGGACGGGGACAGGGACGGGGCGGCGGGAGCCGATTTTCCGCCACCCCCGTCCCCGGCGCCAGCACGACGGGCCGGCGCCCCCCTACGGGGAACTCGGCGGGGAGTGCGGCGCCTCCCGGAGCTCTGCGGGGGCCGTGGCTTCCGTCGGCTCCAAGTCGCCGTCTTCCACGCCGCCACCGCACCCCGCGGCGCCGGCGAGGAGACAGAGGGTCGCGGCGTAAACGGCGATTCGGGGCGGGCGTCGAAAGGCGGTCGGGACGGTCATCGGAGGTGCGTACGGAGCGGAGGGAACGGGTAGAAACGGGAACCGAATTCGGCGGGCGAGGCTCCGGCCGCGGGGGTGTCCGAGCCTCGTTATACCCGCCTCGCCGCCGGGGTCGCGAGCGGCCGGATGACGCACTTAAAGCATCAATACGGCGTCATGCCAAACCCCTTCCGCCCCAAACGCATTGAACCCTGTTTATCGAGGAAAAACTCTACGCATAAAGATTTTCCGCAACAAACGACGGCCCTTGCGTTTTGGCGAAAGCCGCGCATAAAGTCGTTGACCGCCCGGACGGCGCCCCCTCTCAGCACGACGGCGCCTCGGCCGGCCACAATCCTCCTTCCCCGCGGAATTGCCGGTCGCGCTCCCGGTCGTCCCGTTCAGTGAGTCGCTACGCACTCCTGAAAGGCTTCCATGTCGTTTCTCTCCCCCCCGGCGCGTCCCCGCCGCGGTCGATCGGGCTTTACGCTGATCGAACTGCTGGTCGTCATCGCGATCATCGCGATCCTCGTCTCCCTGCTGCTGCCGGCCGTGCAGCAGGCCCGGGAGGCCGCCCGTCGCAGCCAGTGCCAAAACAACCTCAAGCAGCTGGCCTTGGCGATGCACAACTATCACTCCACCTACAACGTGTTCCCGGCGGCGTCCGGCGGGACGACGGGCGATTCGGGCTCCAACGAAGGGTTCGTCAGCACCTTCCCGATGCTCGCCCCCTTCCTGGACCAGACGGCCTACTGGAACCAGATCAGTAAGCCGCGGGACGCCGACGGCGACCCGGCCACCACCGGCGACATGCAGCCGGCGTTCGGCTACTGGCCGCGTCCCGACGACTGGGGCGACCCGTACGAGCCGAACCGCTACCAGTTCGCCACGCTGCTGTGCCCGTCCGACGGGACCGAGCCGAAGGACATCGCGGACACCAACTACGGCCTGAACCACGGCGACAACGGCCTCGGCTGGCAGGAGAACGGCACCAGCGAAGCCACCCAGCGGTCCCGCGGCATGGGCATCGGCGTCTGGAGCGTCGGCGACCCGAACCTGCACCTCGGCCTGCGGGACGTGAGGGACGGCGCCACCAGCACCCTGCTGTTCGGCGAAATCGGTCGCGGGACCAACCGCACCTTCCAGAGCGGCATCGCCGAGGGCGTGAGCATGCCCGTCGTCAACGGCGGCTACGAAGATCCCTCCGCCAACTGCTACCAGAATCCCAGCGTCGTCGACCCCTCCCTCCCGGGCTTCTACAGCGCCTCCGCCGGCTACGAAGCCAGCCGCGGGATCGCCTGGAACATGGCGTACACGGAGTACAGCGGCTTCCACACGGTCGGCCCGCCGAACGGCCCCTCCTGCGCCGCCGATACGGAGTGGTATTTCCGCCGCGGCCGAGGCCTGTACGCCGCCGGCAGCTACCACACCGGCGGCGTGCAGGTCGCCCTGTGCGACGGCTCGGTGCAGTTCATCTCCGACACCATCGACACCGGCGACCTCACCGCGACCAACCCCACCTTCGGCCCCAGCCCCTACGGCACCTGGGGCGCTCTGGGGACGCGTAACGGCGGCGAAGTCGTCGGCGAGTTCTGACCGCACGACTCGCCCCGCGAGCCGAACGCCCGCCCGCCCCGGGAGCCGACCCGGAGCGGGCGTTTTCGTTCGAACGGCCCCGTCCGACAGGGGCTTCGTTCGTCGTGAGCAACTGAGCTGCGGGGACCGGGTCGGGGGGCGGCCGGCGAAGCGTCAGCGGAGCCGGACGGGGTGAGCATGCGAGCGGCGTGCGACGTCGCTCAACGAGTGACGCAACCCGGCATGCTCACCCGCCCGTCCGCGACCGCTCCCGGCCCGTGAATGCACGGCGCCCGGCGAGCTCGACGAACCGCCCGTTGAGTACCTCCGCGAAGGCCCCGCAGGAGCGGGCGCAGTACAGCCCGTTCCGCGCCCAGCGCCGCGGCCCGTGGATCGAATGGCGATCCGAAACCCCGGCCCCCTTGACCGTCTCGATACCGTCTCGATCAGGCCGTCGGGATCGAAGACGCTCATGGGGCGGGAGCGGGGATCAAGAAGCCGGCGAGGGTCCCACGGGTCCCTCGTCGCCTTGCCCCGCCAGCGCCCCCCGCCGCTGCGGACGTCGTCCTTGTTACTGTGGTCTGTCGAAGCCCAGTCAAACGGGTTTCCAGACCATGCTCACGAAGGACGACATGCAACTACTGATCTCGGCAGGACTCATTGCGATCATCGTGGTCTGGGGCCTGATCGCTCCCGAGTCGATGGCGTCCGTCTCCGACGCGGCGCTGGCGCAAATCACGCGGAACTTCGGCTTTTTTTATCTGTGGGCCGTGCTGGCGCTCGTGGCGTTCTGCTTCTGGCTGGCGTTCAGCCGCTTCGGCAACCTTCGGCTGGGGACCGAGGATGAAGAGCCCGAGTTCTCGGCCTTCGCCTGGTTCGCCATGCTGTTCGCAGCCGGAATGGGCATCGGCTTGGTGTTTTGGGGCGTGGCCGAACCGATGTCGCACTACGCCTCGGCGCCGCCGGGCATCGCCTCCGGCACGCCGGAGGCGGCCAACGCGGGGATGCGCTACGCCTTTTTTCACTGGGGCCTGCATCCTTGGGCGATCTACTCGGTGGTCTCGCTCGCGATCGCCTTCTTCCAGTTTCGACGCAACGGCGCCGCGCTCGTCAGCACGGTCACTTCGTCGCTGCCTTGGGCTCCTGTCCGCAAGCTCTCGGTTCTGTTCGATGTGCTGGCCGTCATCGCCACCGCCTTCGGCGTGGCGGCCTCGCTGGGCATCGGCGCCATGCAGATCAACAGCGGCCTGAACCGCGTGTTCGGCGTGCCGGTGGGCGTCACATCGCAATTAGTCATCATCGGCGTGGCGACGGCCCTGTTCCTGACCTCGGCGGTCACCGGCGTCGAACGCGGCATCAAGTGGTTGTCCAGCATCAACCTTGTGGTCGCGGGCCTGCTCGCCGCGGCCGTATTTTTGCTGGGGCCGACGGTGGCGATCGTCGACACCTTCACCTCCACGCTCGGCGCCTACCTCAGCGATTTCGTGCGCATGAGCCTGCGGACCACGCCGTTTCGCGACAGCGCCTGGGTGGGCGACTGGACCGTCTTTTATTGGGCGTGGTGGATCTCCTGGTCGCCGTTCGTCGGCCTCTTCATCGCGCGCGTCTCACGCGGACGCACGATCCGCGAGTTCGTCTTCGGCACCGTGCTGGCGCCGACGCTCGCCGCATTCGTGTGGTTTTCCGTGTTCGGGGGCGCGGCCCTGAACCTGGAAATCTGGCAGCAGGCGCCGATCTCCGAGGCCGTCGAGGCCGACGTGTCGACCGCGCTGTTCACCATGTTCGACGCCCTGCCGATGAGCACGGCGCTGTCGGCCGTGGCCACCGTCCTGGTGCTGGTGTTCTTCATCACGTCGGGCGATTCGGCCACGCTGGTGCTGGGCATGATGAGCACCGGGGGAAGTCCCGATCCGAGCGCCCGCGTCAAGGCGCTCTGGGGCCTGCTGGTGGCCGGCATTGCCTCGAGCCTGTTGCTCGCGGGAGGGGTCAGGGGTTTGCAGACCGCGACCATCGTCTTCGCGCTCCCGTTCACCTTCGTGATCCTGCTGATGGCCCTGGCGATGTGGCGCGCGGTGCGCCACGATTGGCACGCCGAGCAGGCGGAGGAACGACGTCTCCGCAAACGGCTGCGAGAGCTGGCGGGCCTCTGAGCCAGGCGCTGCCGATCGCCGGTGGGGGGCGCCGCTCGACGCCGGGCGCCGTGCTCTCTCTCACCGGCCGGCGGAGCGTCAGCGGAGCCGCACGGGGCGAGCCTGCGAGCGACGCCCGCCCTCACCAAAACTTCCGATCCAGTGCCCGGTAGTTGATCGCCTCGCTGAGGTGGCCCGGGCCGATTCTCTCGGCGGCGTCCAGGTCGGCGATGGTGCGGCCGACCCGGAGGATGCGGTCGTGGGCGCGGGCGGAGAGGCCCATTTCTTCCATCGCGGCCTTCAATAATTGCTCCGCGTCGGCGTCTAGTTCGCAGTGGCGGCGGATTTGGCGGGCGCTCATGCGACCGTTCAGCATCGCCTTGCCGCGGGTCTCCGGGTCGGCGTCGAACCGGTCCCGCTGCCGCTCCCGGGCGGCGAGGACTTGGGCCCGCATCGTCGCGCTGTTCGTGCCGGGCTTCTTGTTCGACAGCTCCCGGAAGGGCACCTGCGGAACTTCGAGGTGAATGTCGATCCGGTCCAGCAGCGGGCCGCTGATCTTCGATAAATACCGTTCGACGGCGGCGGCGTTGTCGGCCCGGCGGCCGGCGCCGTCCTCGGCGTGGTAGCCGCTGGGCGTGGGATTCATCGCCGCCACCATCATAAACCGGGCCGGAAACTCCCGCGTCCCGATCGCCCGGCTGATCGTCACCCGGCCCTCCTCCAACGGCTGTCGGAGCACCTCCAACGTCTTCCGATTAAATTCCGGCAGTTCGTCCAGAAACAACACGCCGTTGTGAGCCTGACTAATTTCCCCCGGTCGCGGGACGCTGCCGCCGCCGACCAGGCCGGCCTCGCTGATCGTGTGGTGCGGGGTGCGGAACGGCCGCTGCAACACCAGGCTCCGCCCGTCCCGCAGCTTGCCCAACGCGCTCCAGATGCGGGTGGTTTGAAGACTCTCCTCCGCCGAGAGCGGCGGCAGGATCGTGCCGATGCGGGAGGCCAACAACGTCTTGCCGGTCCCGGGCGGGCCGATCATCAAGAGATGATGCGCCCCGGCGGCGCTGACGGTGACGGCCCGTTTGGCGAACTCCTGCCCCTTCACGTCGGCGAAATCGACCGTATACCCCTCGTCGGAGGCGACGGCGTCCTCCCAGCGGAAGGGGTGCGGGTCGATATTCAATTCGCCGGTATAAAATCCGACCGCCTCGGCGAGGGAGCCGACGGGGATCGCTTCAATTTGGCTCACCACCGCGGCCTCGCGGGCCGTTTCGGCGGGGACGAGAATGCCCCGCAGCCCCTGCTGGCGGGCGGCGAGGGCCATGCTGAGCACCCCGCGGATCGGCCGCAGCGATCCGTCCAGCCCCAGTTCGCCCACGGCGGCGTATTGTTCAAATCGCTCCGATAAAAACTGCCCGCTGGCGGCGAGGGTGCCGAGGGCGATCGGCAGGTCCAACCCCGGGGCGTCCTTGGGCAGGTCCGCCGGAGAGAGGGCGATCACAATTCGATCAATCGGCCGCTGGTAGCCCGAATTGACCAGCGCCCGCTCGATGCGGTGGGTGCTCTCGCGGGTGGCGGCCTCGGCGAGGCCGACGAGCGTCGTTTTCGGCAGCGCCGCGGGGGAGATGTCCACCTCCACCGCGACCGGTTCCGCGTCGATGCCGTAAAGGGAATAGCTCCGCAACTGGGCCAGCATCGCGGCGGTCCGGGTCCGGGGAAACGGCGGTCGAGACGGTGAACGGGCGTGAGCGTGCGCCGATTGTGCGACCGGCGGCTCGTCCGTGCAAATGCGGGCGGACCCGGCCGCCGAGGGCGGGAGCG
>NZ_JBINJD010000090.1:0-20726 GCF_043951915.1 Alienimonas sp. DA493
TGACGGCGACGGCGAACCGGAGGACGCGTCAGCGGGCGTCGGCATCGGGCTGCACGGCGGGGTCGGGCGGGGCGGCGGTCTGTTCGGACAGCGTCTCGCGGGGGGACTCGTCCGCGGCCGGCGGCCCGTCGGGCAGGGCGTCCCGGTCGGCGTCGGTCGACTCGGTTTCGGCGGCCCGCTTCGCTGCTTCGTGCTCGGCCTGCACCTCTTTGCGGTGCCGTTCGATCTCCGCCCGGGCGGCAGCGTCGAACAGCTCGCCCTGCAGCGGGTCCTCCTCCAGGAAGGCCCGCTTGTACCAGCCGAGGCCCCACACGATCACCACCAACCCCAACAGCACCCCCGCGGTGACGAAGAACATGTACCACAGCGTTTCCGTCATCGCCCGCCGGCGGTCCCGGGCGTTGACCGGCTGAGCCGGGGCCGGGGGGGCTCCGAACGCCCCGCCGTCGACGGCCGTTTCGGCGTCGGCCGCCTCCACGGGCGCTTCGGCCGCGGCGTCCTGAGCGGCGGCCGGGCCCGTTCCCGCCAGGACCAACGCCGCCGTGAGACAGAGCATGATCGCCCCCGCGATCCACGGCCGGCGGAACGACGGCCGGCGGGGGGGAGCGGGGGACACGGCGACGCTTCACGTGACGGACGACGGAGACCGGCGACGAACCGGGCGGTTCGAATCATGCTACCGCCGGCCCCCGCCGCCTCAACCCGCCCCGGAGTCCGGCGCGGAACCGGGGAACTCCCCCGCCGCCCGCGGCGTCCGGCGGGTCCCCGTTCTTCCAAATCGAAGCCGATGTCCCGTTCGCCCCGCCTGCTGCTCACCGCGTCGCTGCTCTCCCTCCTGCCGGCCGTCGCCGGCTGCGGGGTCGAGGCGGACAGCGAGCGCTTCGCCGAGAGTAAAGTCGGCAGCCTGAACGTCCCCTCCGGCGCCGAGGCCCCGAGCGAAGCATGGGCGGACGAAGCCGCCGCGATCGCTGGGCAGCGAGGCGAAACGCAGAGCGGGGCGACCGATCCCGCCGCGGACGACGCCCGCCCGGCCGGGGTCCAACCGAAGATCATCTACACCGCGGACCTGACCGTGGTGGTGGACGACTTCGCCGCCGCCGAAACGGCGATCCCGGCGCTCGTGGAAAAGTTCGGCGGTTACATCGCCGGATCGAACGTGGACCGCTCCGTCGGCGACCGGCTGCGGGGGACGTGGACGGTGCGGGTGCCGGTGGCGAACTACAACGCCTTCCTCAGCGGGGCCGGCGGGCTGGGCGTGGTCGAGGAGCGGGACGAATCGGCCCGGGACGTGACCGCGGAGTTCGTCGACGTCGAGGCCCGCCTTGCCGGCCGGCGGGCGCTGGAAACGCGGTTGCTGGAACTGCTCGCCGAGCGCCCGGGCGAATTAAAGGACGTCCTCGAAATCGAACGCGAACTGGCCCGCGTGCGGGAGGAGATCGAAACCGCCGAGGGCCGGCTGCGCTACCTCTCGAATCAAACCGCCTTCAGCACGATCACGTTAAATGTGCGGGAGGAACGCGACTACGTCCCCCCGCGAGAGCCCGGATTCGGGGAGCGGATCGCGACCACGTGGGACAACTCGTTGGCCGCGTTGGCGTCGTTCGGCCGCGGGTTGGTGTTGTTCGTGGTCGCCGTGGCCCCGTTCGCCCTCGTGCTCGGCCTGCCGCTGGTCCTGCTGATCTGGGCGATCGCCCGCCGTGTGCGGCGGCGGACGGCGTGAGGAAAGCGGCGATCGCAGCGTCCCGGACCCTTGAAGGGTCCGGGACGCTCACCGCGCGACGCCCGTCACCACCCCTTCCGGCTGCGGCGCTGTTTGCGCATCTTGCGGCGGTCGCGGCCGCGGACCGGCTCGGAGACCGGGATCGCCAGCGAGGGGTCGGCGGCGGGGTCCATCTCGGTCCGCTCCACGCCGCGGCCCGCGGGGCGGCGGCTGTCGAGGTAGCTTTGCAGCAGGATCTGGGCGGCGAGCTTATCGCGGGCGCTTTTCGTGGCGTTCCGCCCCGTCACGCCGGCGGAGCGCATCAGGTCGTCCGCGGCGGCGCTGGTGCAGCGTTCGTCATGAAAGACGACCGGCAACTTCAACACCCCGCCGATCCACTTGCCGAAGGCCCGGGCGCCGGAACTGCTGCCGCTTTCTTCCCCACCGAAGTGCAGCGGCAGGCCGACGACCACCGCGACCGGGTCGTGCTCCCGCTTGACGGTTTTGAAGAACGCCGCGTCCGCCCCGGGGTCGGTGCGGACGTAGGTCTCCACCGCGGCGGCGTACTCCTGCCCGGTGTCGGACACGGCCACGCCGATCCGCACCTTGCCGTGGTCCAGCCCCAGCAGGCGGCCGTATGTCGGGTGCTCGGGCGCCTCCGCCGCGTCGGGATGGGAACTGTCGCTCACAGGTACTCCTCCAGACCTCGCTCTTTCAATTCGCCGATCAGCCGTTTGACGGCGTTTTCGTCCCCCCGCTTCGCCACCAGCGTGGCGTCCGCGGTGTGAACGATGATCAAGTCCTCCACGCCGAGGGCGCAGATGAGGTGTTCGCCGGTGGTGTCCCGGACGGTGCAGTTTTTGGACTCCAGCGAGACGAATTTCTTCGCGTCGCTGCTGTGCCCCTGTTCGTCCTCGCCCAGCAGGCGCCGCAGGGCGCCCCAGCTGCCGACGTCGTCCCAATCAAAGGGCGCCTCCAACACGCAGGCGGCGTCGGTGCGTTCCAAGACCGCGTTGTCGATGCTGACGCTGTCGCACTCCGGGAATTCGGTCTCGACCGTTTCCTCGTAGTGCGGCGTGCCGACGGTCCCGGCGATGTTGGACAGCCGTTTGCGGGTATTCGGCTCGTACTCCGCCAGGGCGTCGAGGATCGCCTCGGCCCGCCAGGTGAAGATGCCGCAGTTCCAATAGAAGTCGCCGCTGTCGATATATTCTTTCGCCGTCTCCGCGTCCGGCTTTTCGCGGAAGGAGGCGACGGAGAACGCCTTCTGCTCCTCAAAACCCGGCAGCGGCTGGCCCCGCTGGATATAACCGAAACCCTCCGACGGGAAGGTCGGCGGCACGCCGAACAGCACGAACCGCTCCGGGCCGTCCTTCACCACCGCCGCGGCGGTGGCGGCGGCCTGTTGGAAAACCTCCGGCGGGCCGATGACGTGGTCGGCCGGCAGCACGAGCATCGTCGCTTCGGGATCGGCCTTGAGCAGATGCACCGCCGCCAGCCCCACGCAGGGGGCGGTGTTGCGGGCGCAGGGCTCGACCAGCACGTTGCCCGCCGGGACCTCGGGCAGCTGCTTGCGGACCTCCTCCGCCTGCACGGCGTTGGTGACGACCCACACCCGCTCCGGGGCGATCGTGCCCTCGCCGCCGGCGCCGTCGGCGGCGTAGAGCCGATCGACGGTCTGGCGGAGCATCGTCTGCTCCCCGGCGATGGGCAAAAGCTGTTTGGGACTGGCGGTGCGGGACTGCGGCCAAAACCGAGTCCCGCTCCCGCCGGCCATGACGACGGCGTGCAACATGGGGACCGAAAAGGGAGGGGCGACGAAGGGCGGAGGATTCGCCCGACAGTCTATCCGGAGAGCGAAGAAGGACCTAGTCGCCGCCGCAGTTGACCCTCCTCTGCACTCGAGGGACACTGCCAAGGAACGATGTGGGGGCGGTCGGCCGGCGTTGCGAAGGTCGATGAACATGTCCGGCGAAGACATTGGAAACGACGTAGGGAGAGAACCCCTCCGCGCCGTGCTCGACACGAACGTGCTGGTCGCGGGATTACGATCCGCTCGCGGCGCTTCAGCGGCGGTGCTGCGGGGCGTCGTCGCCAAAACCGTTCGTCCGGTCGTGACCGCTGCGGTCGTTCTCGAATATGAAGAAATTCTGACCCGTCCGGGCCTCTGCCCGCTCCGGCCGGGAGATGCGGAACGATTTCTCGACGACTACTGCAACTACGCGGAGCGGAGGACCGTCTACTACCGCTGGCCCCCAAGTCTCAACGACCCCCGAGACGAGCATGTCCTGCACGCCGCGCTCGCTGCGGGCGGATGTCCGATCGTGACTCACAACGTGAAAGACTTCCTCGCTGCGAGACGCGCGGGCCTTACGGTTCTCACGCCGTCGGAGTTTCTGGATACACTGGCCGCCGACCCGTCCCCTCCCCCCGACGCGCCGTCGTCATGATTTCCGTCACCGTCGAACTGCCGGACGCGGTGCACGAGTTTTTGGCTCGAACTGCCGCCGATCGAGAAACGACCGTGGAGCGGCTGATCGCCGAGGCGGTCGGCGGGGAAGTCGACCTCGCCCGCTGGCAGGCGGAACGGGACGGGCTTGAGCGACGCGCCGCACGCGCCGAGGCCGGCGCGATGGCCGAGATCCTCGCTCGCGTCCCGGACGTTCCCGCAGAGCCGTACGATCGACTCGACGACCCGGAACCCTTCGATCGGGCGGCGTTCGAGGCGATGGTCGACGGGGCCTCAAAGTAGTCGCTCAATTCTGACGTTCGCAGCGGTGTGACGGCGCGAGGGGCGGCGGACGTGTACGAAACGTGACGGCGTTTCCGCGGCTCGCGAAAACGCGGCTGTGCGGGTCAGAAATCGACTTCTCAAACATTACATGGAAACGCCCGTTCATCGGTCGATCTCCCCTTCTCTCCACGCCGGCGGCGAATAGGATTCGGGGCTGTGCCAACGCTTATCCGCGGGGCGCGGCGTATCGCACCTTCGACTTCCGACATCGCACTTCCGCACATGGCTTTCCGCCCCGAACAACTCACTATCAAAGCCCGCGACGCCGTCGCCGACGCGCAGGAACGCGCCGGCGAGGCCGGGAATCCGCAGCTCACCCCGCTGCACCTCCTCAAATCGCTGTTGGAGGAGACCGGCGGGGTCGTCGATCCGCTGCTCAAACGGGTCGGCGTGAACCTGCCGCAACTGCACTCCACCGTCGACAGCGAACTGGCCCGCCTGCCGGCCCGCGCCGGCGGCCGGGCCGGGGAGCCGCCCGGGGCGGATACGGCCTTCATGAAGGTCCTCGACGCCGCCCGCAAACGGGCCGACGCGATGAAGGACCAGTTCACCTCCACCGAACACCTCCTGCTCGGTCTGCTGGACGCCGGCGAAACCGCCGGCCGGCTGCTGTCCATGGCGGGGGCGAACGAGAAGGACCTGCTGGAAGGGCTCAAAGCGGTCCGGGGCGGCCAAACCGTCACCAGCCAGAACCCGGAGGGCACCTATCAGGCCCTCGAACAGTACGGCCAGAACCTCGTGGACCTGGCCCGGCGGGGGAAGATCGACCCGGTCGTCGGCCGCGACGCGGAGATCCGCCGGGTCATTCAGGTGCTCTCCCGCCGCCGCAAAAACAATCCCTGCCTGATCGGCGAACCCGGCGTCGGCAAAACGGCGATCGCCGAGGGGCTCGCCATGCGGATCGTCGACGGCGACGTGCCGACGAACCTCAAGGAGAAGACCGTCGTCGCCCTCGATATGGGCGCGCTGGTGGCCGGGGCGAAGTTCCGCGGGGAGTTCGAGGAACGCCTCAAAGCGGTCCTCAAAGAGGTCACCGACAGCGACGGGCAGGTGATCCTGTTTATCGACGAGGCCCACCTGCTGCTCGGCAGCGGCAAGACGGAGGGGGCGATGGACGCCGCCAACCTGCTCAAGCCGGCCCTGGCCCGCGGCGACCTGCGGTGCATCGGCGCCACGACGCTGGACGAATACCGCAAATATATCGAGAAGGATCCGGCCCTCGAACGCCGCTTCCAGCCTGTGATGGTCGGCGAACCGAGCGTGGAGGACACGCTGAGCATCCTCCGCGGCATCGTCGACAAATATCAGACGCACCACGGCGTCAAGATCACCGACGCCGCCCTCCGGCAGGCGGCGGCGCTGAGCGACCGGTATATCAACGACCGCTTCCTGCCGGACAAGGCGATCGACCTGATCGACGAGGCCGCCAGCCGGCTGCGGATGGAGATCGACTCCATGCCCGCCGAGCTGGACGAGGCCAACCGCACGCTGGCCCGCCTGCGGGTCGAGGCGAAGGTGCTCGAACAGGAGGGCGCCGAGGAGAGCCGGGAACGGCTGGAGGAACTCAACCGCGAGATCGCCGACCGCGAGGAGTCCTTCAACGCCCTCAAGGCCCGCTGGGAGGCGGAGAAGGAAACCCTCAGCGGGCTCAAGCCGTTGCAGGAGGAGATCGATTCCCTCCGCACCGAGCGGGAGCGGGCCTTCACCGTCGCCCGGCAGACGAACGCCAACGAGGATTTTCAGAAAGCCTACGAGGCGGAGGTGAAGCTCAAGGCGGCCGAGGAGAAACTCAAGGAGTTGGAGACCCGCTTCACGGAGATCGCCCCGGAGGACCGGCTGCTGCGCGAGGAAGTGACCGGCGAGGACGTGGCGAAGGTCGTCAGCGCCTGGACCGGCGTGCCGGTAACCCGGATGCTGCAAACCGAGCGGGAAAAGCTGCTCAATATGGAGCAGCTTTTGAAGAGCCGGATGGTCGGCCAGGACGAGGCCGTCGCCGCCGTCGCGGACGCCGTCCGGCGGTCGCGCAGCGGCCTGGGCGACCCGCACCGGCCGGTGGGTTCCTTTCTGTTCCTCGGCCCCACCGGCGTGGGCAAAACGGAACTGTGCAAGGCGCTGGCCCAGTTCCTGTTCGACGACGAGCGGGCCCTCACCCGGCTCGATATGTCCGAATTTATGGAAAAACACTCCGTCGCCCGGATGATCGGCGCCCCCCCGGGGTACGTCGGCTACGAGGAGGGCGGCAAGCTGACCGAGGCCGTCCGCCGCAAGCCGTACAGCGTGATCCTGCTGGACGAGATCGAAAAGGCCCACCCGGACGTCCTCAACATCCTCTTGCAGGTGTTGGACGACGGCCGCCTGACCGACGGGCAGGGGCGGACGGTCGATTTTAGCAACGCGGTGATCGTGATGACCTCCAACATCGGCTCGGAGCGCATCCTGGAGATGTCCGACGCCGACGAACTGCCCTCGGAGGTGAAGAAGGAAGTCCTCGGCGTGCTGCGAAAAGTGTTGCGGCCGGAGTTCTTAAACCGAATCGACAGCGTGGTTGTGTTCAACCCGCTGACCCGGGCGGAGATCCGCCAGATCGTCGACCTCCAGCTGGACGGCCTGCGGAAGCGGGTCGAAGCCGAGGGCTACGAACTGGAGGTGACCGACGACGCCAAGCAGTTGCTCGCCAACGAGGGCTACGACCCGACGTTTGGCGCCCGGCCGCTGCGGCGGGTGATTCAGGACCGCCTGCAAAACGGCCTCGCCGAGGCCCTGCTGGACGGCCGGTTCGAGGAGGGCGCGACGATCTCCGTCGACGCCGCCCCGGACGGCTTCGTCTTCCGCGGGGCGGGGGCGGGTGCAGAGGAATAATTCGCCCGGGGTGGGGGCGTCCGGCCGCGATGCGCGGACGCCTTCCGTCCCGCCCGTTCGGCGCGGCGTTCGGCCTCAAGGATAAACGATTGTCCGGGCGAGCCAGCGGGGTCGGTCCGCGCCGAGGTCCTCGATGTAATACTGCGAACAGCGAAAATGGCCGCGACGCACCATCGGCCCCCTGCCTAGCCGATAGGTGAGCCGCTCCCGAAGCGGGCGTTTCGCCCTGGTGCGGGACGGCAGCGGCGGCAGGCCGGCGGCGGCGCGGGCCTCCTCGACGGCTTGGTAGCACTCTCTCACGTAGAGATTATCGCCCATCGAACTTCGCTGGCCCGGAAGTTGGCGAAAGCCCCCCAGCGGGCAGGCCGCCGTGGCCGGCGGGGTGTGGGCCGCGAACCGCTGCCAGAGATCGTGGTCCCCCCCGACCGTGAACCGCGGCCTTAAGGCGCCTGGGGGGGCGTCGGGCTCCTCGGCGGCCCGCTCCGCGGCGAGGGCGTCCCACAGCTCCCGCCGCCAGAACGTCGATTCCTGCTGCAGCATGCCCAATTGCGGAATTGCCCCCGGCAGGTGCAGGCCCTCCCGCAATGATTCCGTGCTAAACGACAGTCCCTTGCCGACCCACCCGCACTGTCCCCCCTTGGTCCAGGTAATCGGGTGGGCGGAGGTCAACCAGGCGACGCCCGGATGCTGCGTGAAGATCTGTGCGACCGTCCGCAGCGCCCAGGGACAGTACATGTCGTCGCTGTTCAGCCACGCCATGATCCCCCCGGAGGTGTGCTCGAATCCCTCGTTGACGGAGGCGTAGTGGCCGTCGTCCGGGGCGCTGCGCCAGTGGGCGAGGCGGTCGGCGTACTCCCTGACGATCTCCGCGGAGCCGTCCGTGCTTCCGCCGTCCATCACCACGTATTCCAACTCGAACTCCGTCCCCGCCCCCTGCTGGTTGAGGACGCTCTCCATCGTCGCCCGGAGGTAGGGGGCGTGGTTGAAGCAGGGGGTGACGATCGAGATCGTCGGCCGGCCCGGCGTCGGGGAATCGGCTGGATCGGCGGCGTCGGGAGCTGCGGTCATGAGCGTTCGGCGAGGACTCGGCGGTAAGCGGCGAGGGTCAGCTCGGCGGTGCGGTCCCAGGAGAACTCCTCGATCCGCTGCGCCCCCGCCGCCCGTAGTTCCGCCGCCCGGGCGGGATCGACGACGCGCGACAGCGCCGCACGGATCGCGTCCACGTCCTCCGGGGCGAACAACTCGGCGGCGTCGTCGACCACCTCGGGGATCGAGCCGGCCCGGGCGGCGGCGACCGGCGTGCCGCAGGCCATCGCCTCCAACGGGGGCAGGCCGAACCCCTCGTACAACGAGGGGTACACATATGCGCTCGCCCCGGCGTAGGCGGCGGCGACCTCCGGGGTGCTGAGCGAACCTAGCCCGCGGACGCGCCCGGCGAGGCCCAGTTCCTCCAGCAGGGTCGTCTCCTCCGCGTCGAACGGGGCGCCGACCGTCGCCAGGAGGAACTCGTCCCGCAACTCCCAGCGGGCGAACGCCTCAGCCAACCGCCGAAAGTTCTTGTAGTGCCACCGGCCCCCGACGAAGAGCAGGTAGGGCTCCCGCAGCCCGAGGCGCTCGCGGAGCCGCTCGGCTGCCTCGGCGGTGCCGTGGCGACGCCAGAAGTCGTTGTCGGCGGCCAACGGCGTGACGTCCACCCGCTCCGGCGGGACGTTGTAAAGTTCGCAGAGGTCGGTCTTGGTGGCTTCGGAGATCGCCAAGAACCGCATGGCCGCCAGGCAGCCGGCCCGCTTGCGTTTGAGGAACTCCCGGTCGCTCGCCCACGGATACAGATGGGGGAACTTCTCGTGGATCATGTCGTAGACCGTCACCACCGTCGGCGTGCGGGACAGCGGCAGCGGGGTGTAGTAGGTGGGATGAAACACCGCGCCGGGCGCGGCGTCGATCCGACGGGCCCAGCGGCGATTCTCCCAGGAGCGGCCCCATCGCTGCGCGCGTCCCGGCAGTCGCCAGAACCCCGGGAACTCGGTGAGCGGGAACCGGTGGAAGCGTGCCGTGCCAGTCGCCGGACCCTCGCTCTTCGGATACTTCCGCAGCAGGAGTCGGACCGGCTCCCCCGTGGCCGCCGCGATGCGGGGCAGCAGCTCGTCGAAGTAGCGGTTGATCCCGCCGGCGGCTTGATTACCGTAGACTTCCCCGTCGACGAACAATCGCACGTTCCCAGGGGCGGACGACGGCCGGCGGGGGGCACTTTGGGACGGGCTCATCCGGTCGGATCTACCCGATTTCTCCGCCTGCGGGAACCGGAGGAAACCGACGGCGTCCGCCCGCCGCCCCCGCCGTTCCAGTACTCCGTCAAAGCCGATGAAGCGCGCGTTAGTCACTGGAATTACGGGACAGGACGGCTCATACCTGGCCGAGTCGCTGTTGGCGGACGGGTACGTCGTGCACGGCCTGACGCGCGACCCGGCGGGGGCCAAGGCGGCGGCGCTCCAGGACCTCCCGGGCGTCCGGCCGCACGCGGACCGGCTCTCGCTGCACGCCCTCGACACCACCGACGGCGCCGCCGTCGCCCGCCTGGTGGCGGAGGTCGCCCCGGAACAGATCTATAACCTCGCCGCCCAAAGTCACATCGGCGAGTCGTTTAAAAGCCCGGCCGGCACCGTGGCGGCGAACGCCCTCGCCGTCGCCAACCTGCTCGAAGCGGCCCGGACCCTGTCGGACCGGCAGGAAGTGCGGTTTTATCAAGCGTCCTCCTCGGAGTTGTTCGGCTCCCCGGACGAGGTTCCGCAGACGGAACGGACCCCGCTGCGGCCCCAGAACCCTTACGCCTCCGCCAAGACCTGCGCCTACCACCTCGTGCGGAACTACCGTGACGGCTACGGACTGTTCGCCTGCAACGGTATCCTGTTCAACCACGAGAGTCCCCGCCGCCCCCCGAACTACGTCACCCGCAAGGTGACCTTAGCCGCCGCCCGCATCGCGGCAGGGTTGCAGGACGCCGTCACGCTGGGCTGGCTGGGCGCCGCCCGCGATTGGGGCTTCGCAAAAGAATATGTGGAGGCGATGCGTTTGATGTTGTCCGCGGAGACGCCGGACGACTTCGTGATCGCCACCGGCGTGACCCACACAATCGAGGACCTGCTCGCCGCGGCCTTCGATCATGTCGGGCTGGATTGGCACGGGTACGTCAGAACCGACCCGGCGTTCGAGCGCCCGACCGAGGTGAAGAACCTCTGCGGCGATCCGTCCAAGGTGGAACGGGTGCTCGGCTGGCGCGCGGAGACCACGTTCGAGGAACTGGTCGGTTTGATGGTCGACGCCGACGTGAAGCGGGTCGCCGCGGAGCGGGCCGCGTCCTGAACGGCCGAACGGCCGCCGGCGTCAGGAGGCCGCGCCGTCTTCGTTGTCGTTCAAGCGTCTGCGCGCCCGCTCAAAGTCCTGCTGAAGTAGACTCTCCCGGGCGTTCTCCGGCCGTCCGCTCGCAGGCGCGGGGGCTTGGAGCCAGCGGGCGAGCGTCCGCGCCGCCCGCTGAGGGACCGATGCCGTCGAGGCCGCCGCGAACGGGTCGCGGGGCAGCGGATCGCGGGAGATGACGTGCAGGGTTCTGCCGTCGGTATAGAGCCGGCCGCCGAGCTTCTCCGCGATATATTCCAGCGATCTCCGGTTATAGAGCGAAACGTGCTGTCCGGTCTCCGGCAGAAAGTACCACCAGTCGTCCGGCGAGGTCGGCTCGAACGGCTCGGGCTGCAGTTCCGTCGACCCGACGAGCAGGCCCGTGCGTGCGAACAGACCTTCCAAAACCGGCAGGGGATCGGGGAGGTGCTCCAGCACTTCGAACAGCGTGATCGCGTCGAACCGGTCGCGGGCGTTTTCAGGCAGATCCGCGACTTCGAACCCGACGGCGAAGAGGTTGTCGCAGTAGGCGTCTTCCAGATAGAAGTCGAAGCCTCGGTCCCGCATCAGCCGCACGAATAGACCGTATCCGCCGCCGAAGTCGAGACAGCGACCGACGTCCGGAGCGACGCGCAGCAGCATCCGCTCCACGACGTCGGCGTACTGGTAATTGCGGGACGCGTATCCCAGGTCCAGGCTGGTGATGGCCGAGGCGTACGCCCGATCCAGCCAGTGCGGCGTTTCGGTATGAATGAACCCGGTGTCCGCGCAGCGGTAGTAATCGACCGGAATCGATCCGAGGACCGTGGTCGAAAACAGCTTGCGACTGGGGCGGCCCGTGAGCGGACTGTTCATCGTGGATTCGTGCAGATGCGGGACGGGACGAGCGTCGTTAAGCGATCGGCGGCGCGAGGCGTCGCCAGGCGGCGCGCGTCCGTCGCACCGCCCCGCGGACGAGTCCGGCGCCCGAATCGCTCGGCGGCTGCGACGACGAGTGGGCGTATTGTTCACGCGCCGTGAACTCGTCTGCGGCGACGTCGGGGATGACGAACCGGGGGGGCGTCAGGGCGCCGACCTTGGCCGTCGGAAGCGCCTCAAACGGGGAGGCCTCGCCCTGCGTGTGGGTGGCGTCGGCGCCGAACCCGATATTGCTGACTAAATTCACGTTGGGCAGGGCCGTCAGGCCGCCTTGCATCCAAACGGAAAGGACCAGTGAATAATCCCACGTGTCGAGTTCGCCCCGGTAAATCCGGTCGAAGTTGGCGCTCCAGTACGCCCGCTCCGCCGGGTCCGGACAGGCCGCAGCGAGCAGGCCGCGATCCCGAATCTCGGGCCAATAGGGGATATTAAGTTCGTAGTGCCGCCACGTCCGCCGCCACGTCGCCCACCCCCAGATGTGCGGGTACTTACTGAAATAATACCCGGCGCCCGGCTCTCCGCGTTCTACGCCGTTCTGAAAATTGTCTCCGCTGACGCACATCACTCGCTCGTCGTCGCGGTAGCGCTCCAGCAGAGCCGTGCAGTAATTGAAAAATGAAGGGTGCGGCAGGCAATCGTCCTCGAGGATGATCGCCTCCTCCACCTGTTCGAACACGCCTGTGATGCCGCTGCTCACGCGTTTCCCGCAGCCGAGATTCACCTCGCTGTAGTCCCGGACGACGTGGCAGGGCCAATCGATCGACTCGGTCGCGGCCCGGGCGGCGGCGACGCGTTCGGCCTCGCCCGGGCGGTTCGGCCGCGGGCCGTCGGCGACTACGAACAGCCGCTCCGGCCGAGCCTGTCGGATCCGCTCGAAGACTCGGGCGGTCACCTCCGGCCGATTGAAGATCAGGAAGGCGACGTTCATACAGGAGCCTGCTCTTCGCGGTCGGCGTGCGCCTTCTCCGACCCGGAGAGGCGTTGACCCAAGCGTTTCGTGAGGCGACCGACCCGCAGCCCCTGATGGCGCAGCGAATGTTTCAGAACGTGCGCCCGCTGTCGCCACCGGATCGCCGCCGGCGGGGGAACGGAGCCGACCGTGGCGAGATCAGCCCCCGCCGCCGGGACGGTGCGGCCTTTCTCCACATGGCGCAACACCGTCGCGAACACGCCCAGCGGCACCCAGCTGAGGTTGAGGGTCGCAAACCGCACCTCCTCCCCCGCCGCCGCCGTGCCGGACGGTTCGGCCAATCGCCCGAGACAACGCCCCCCCTCCGCGAGGACCACCCGCTTGACGGACTTCCCGCCGTACCAGCCCCCGCCCGAGAGCCGTTCGGTTTCGAATCCGTGATCGAGACAGATCACGTCGTCGAAACAGACCGCGGCGCCGTCCGGTCCGGACCGGGGGCGTCCGATGTGCACGGAGTTCAATTTTGCGGCCTCCTTGTAGCGGACGTACGCTCGCATCTCGGTGAACGCGAACGTGGGATTCTTCGTCTCGAACTCCGCCCGCTGCGCTTCGAGAAACTCCACGTCTTTAAACTGGGCCACGATCGATTCCAGATACCCGCGCAGCACGTCCAGAGAGCCGACGAAGCCGTTGAGGCAGCCCCCGTTGCACTGCTCCGTGCAGTCGAAACGACCCAGGTCCGCCTCGTACGGACGGAGCGGCTCCAGGATCATGGTGTCCGAATCGAAATGCCAGAATCCCTCGGGCGCACGCGCGGTCGCGTACTGGTAGGTATAAAACCACCGTTCAAACACGAACCGCACCCAGTCCCGGCCCTCCACGACGTTTCCGTGACGGGAGCCCTGAACCAACCGATAGTGCCGCCGGAACTCCTCGTGCAGCGGGCTGACCGGGAGTTCTTCCATCATTTGATGTTCCGCTCCCGCGGATCGGACGAGGGAGCGGTTGGCGGCGTCGCCCAGGACCGTCACCGGCCGGTCCGGATCGGCCTTTCGGACGCAGCCCAGCGTATAGGCCAGATACGGCGTCGCTCCGAAATGGCAGAAGACGAGCGGCGGGGGGGCGTAGGACATAACAAGTTCAGCGGCGGCGAGACGACGGGGCGACGACGTTCGCAACCGTTTATTTTAATTTGAACGGCATCGTAGAGGTTCGCTGCGTCGGCTCCTACTTCAAGTCCGACCGCCGCCGGGGCGGCGTTCGGCTTAGACTCCCGAACGCTCCTGCTCCTGGAAAAAGCAATTCTTGGCGGTCCGCGTCGTCGCGGCGTAGCCGAACGAGCGCATCAGCCGAACCACCTCGGACGATTCAACCTCTTCGAGCCACTTCTCAGCGACCTCCGCCACCACGATCCGCGGGCGGTAGCGGGACCAGTCGTTCGACTTCAGCACTTCCGCATCGAGTCCTTCCACGTCGACGGACAGGAAGTCGATTTGCCGTTCCGGACCGACGTGTTCGTCCAACAGGTCCCGCAGGGGCACGACCGGCACGGAACGCGTCTCCAACAGCGTGAAGTCCGTCGTCTCGTCACGCTCCGCGGACAGCGCCGGGTCGAAGCCGTTCAGGGCCGGCTCGTCGAACAGATGGTACGTCAGCTCGCCGCGCTCCGCGGCGACGCCGACTTCCAAATTGACGTCCTCCGGCCGCTCGCGACGGAAGAGGTCCATGCTCCCCGGGAGCGGATCGATGTTCACGCCCCGCCAGCCGTGGTCGTAGAAGATCTTCGTGTTGGAGAATCGCACCGGGTGGTGCGCCCCCACGTCCACGTACAGCCCCGTGGCCGGGAAGTGAGGTCCGAACATATGCCAGAGCAACAGATCTTCCGCGTCCTGGGCGTAGGAAAGCCGGGCGTGCGCGGGGACGCCCGGCGACGCGGACGCGGAGGGGCGAACCGCCCGCCTGATCCTGCCGACGAGGGAGCGGACTGACGGCATACGGCGGCGGGACGATCCAGGTTTGGCTTTGGAATCGGCGTTCGCGTTGAGGAGCGAAGTCATCCGGTCGCTGCGGTCGTGAGGGCGTTCTCGCCTCTCGCGGCGTCGCGGAGTTCTTTGTGCTCCCATCGACCGTCGAGCATGAATTGCGCCTTCGGAAAACCGACTCTCCCGGTTCCGTAGAAATCCCCTGATTCCACCTCGAAATATCCTAGGCCGGCCTGCGGCCAGTCCAGCTCTTCCCCGCGCTGAAGCAGACGCGCTCCTAAGCGATAGCGCCCGTGCGGCAGAGGGAAGCGGTCGATCCTGCAACGAAACACGCCGGAGGAGCCCGCCGCAAACGTCGTCCCGCAGTACGACGAATAAAGCACGCAGAGCGTGTCGTCCATTTCGTCATGAATCGAGAAGCCGACGTCGACCGGGATCTCGCGATCAGAGAACTGGGAACGCGCCGCGGAATTTTCGCCGCTTTTATACGTGAGGCAGAGGACGGCGGAGTCCCCGCAGGAAACGGTGCGGAGGATGCGGCCGTCGAGGTCTTCGAAGTGAAATCCCTGAAGTCGGAGCGCTCCGTTGCCGGATCGGGGGCCAGGAAGGACGCCGTTGGCTTGTCGTGACGCTGACTGCCCGGCGAGGTACTGGGTGATGACGGACCCGACCGCTCCCTCCGTAGCGACCCGTCCGGCGGAGAGCAGTATTCCGCGATGACAGAGATTGCGTACGGCAGCCATGTTGTGACTGACGAACAGCACCGTGCGGCCCTCGCCGGCCACGTCTTTCATTTTCCCGAGGCATTTCTTCTGAAACTCGGCGTCGCCGACGGCGAGCACCTCGTCCACGATGAGGACCTCCGGATCCAGATGGGCCGCCACCGCGAAGCCCAGGCGGACCGTCATGCCGCTGCTATAGCGTTTGACCGGGGTGTCGAGGAATTTCTCGATCCCGCTGAACGCGACGATCTCGTCCAGCTTGGCGTTGACCTCCCGCTTCGTCATGCCCAGCAGCGTGGCGTTCATATAAACGTTTTCCCGGCCGGTCAGTTCCGGGTGGAAGCCGGTGCCGACCTCCAGCAGGCTGCCGACGCGGCCGTTCACCTCCACCACGCCCTCCGTCGGGGCCGTGACGCGGGACAGCACCTTGAGCAGCGTGCTCTTTCCGGCCCCGTTGCGACCGATGACGCCGACGACCTCGCCCGGCTGCACCTCGAAGTTCACGTCCCGCAACGCCCAGAAGCTGCCGGTCTTCGGAGCTTCGCCCGGTTCGGCGTCCACCGTCGACTCCTCCGGCGGCAGGCCGCGCAGCCGGCGCGACCAGCGATTCGCGATGCCGCTGAGACTGCCGGCGTGCGTCAGTCCCAGCGCATAACGCTTCCCCAGTCCGGAGACTCGCAGCGCGGGCGTCGTCGTTGACACGGATGGAGAGACGGGCGAGAGGGACGGACGAACCGCGACGGCCGACCGACCGGATCGGCCGGGGAGGGGCTGGGAGTGGTACGGGCGGGAAAACCGCGGTCCTCAGGCGGCGCGGGCGACGTCGGGCTTGCCGGCGGCGGCGACCGCGGCGACGGCGGCGGGGCCGGTCGCGGGGGCGTGGGCGTGGGCGCCGGTGGAGACCTCGTAGTCGCCCGCGTGCTTTTCGCGGCGGGCCAGATCCAGGTCGTGCTCCACCATCAACTGGGCCAAGCCCTTGAGGTCGGTCTTCGCCTCCCAGCCGAGCTCCCGCTTCGCCTTGGAGGGGTCGCCCAGCAGCAGGTCGACCTCGGCGGGGCGGAAGTAGCGGGGATCGGTCTCGACGAAGTCCTTCCAGTCCAGCCCGACCGCTCCGAAGGACAGTTCCAGGAAGTGCTGCACCGTCTCCGTCACGCCGGTGGCGAGGACGTAGTCGTCCGGCTTGTCCGTCTGGAGCATCCGCCACATGCCCTCGACGTATTCTTTGGCGTAGCCCCAGTCCCGCTTGCTGTCGCAGTTGCCCATGTAGAGCTTCTTCTGGAGCCCCTCGGCGATGCGGGTGGCGCCGCGGGTGATCTTGCGGGTGACGAAGGTCTCGCCGCGGCGGGGGGATTCGTGGTTGAACAGGATCCCGTTGACGGCGAACAGGCCGTAGCTGTCCCGGTAGTTCACCGTGTGGTGGAACGCCGCCACCTTGGCGCAGGCGTAGGGGCTGCGGGGGTAGAAGGGGGTGGTCTCCTTCTGCGGCGTCTCGTAGACCTTGCCGAACATTTCGCTGCTGCTGGCCTGGTAGACCCGCACCGGCTTCTTGTCGTTCAGGCGGCGGGCGGCCTCCAGCACCCGCAGGGCCCCGCCGGCGACCACGTCGTTGGTGTAGATCGGCGAGTCGAAGCTGACCCGCACGTGGCTCTGGGCGCCGAGGTTGTAGACCTCGTCCGGCTCCACCGCGAGCATCAGGTCGACCAGCCCCTGCCCGTCGGCGAGGTCGCCGTAGTGCAGCGTGAGGCGGGGACCGGTCTCGGCGTCGTGCCGGTCCTGGTACAGGTGCTCGATGCGGGCGGTGTTGAAGCTGCTGGCCCGGCGGATCACGCCGTGCACGTCGTAGCCTTTTTCCAGCAGCAGTTCGGCGAGGTAACTGCCGTCCTGGCCGGTGATGCCGGTGACGAGGGCCTTCTTCATGGCTGCGTTCTGTCGAGGTGAAGCGCTAGAGGTGGAAATCTAAAGCGGCGAGCCGGGGGCGGGCCGGCGTCAGGCCGGGCGGTGCGCGCGGTACCAGTCGGCGGTCTCGGCGAGGCCGGCGCGGAAGTCGGTGGCGGCCTCCCAGCCGAACCGCTCCTTCGCCCGGGTCGTGTCCAGGCAGCGACGCGGCTGGCCGTCCGGTTTCGTTTCGTCCCAGACGATCTCGCCGGAGAAGCCGACGACCTCGGCGATCAGCCCGGCGAGGTCGCGGATCGTGATCTCCCGGCCGCTGCCGAGGTTCACCGGATCGCCGCCCAGTTCGCCCTCGCCGCCGGTCGGCTGGTAGCGTTCGGTCGCGGCGAGAATGCCGTCGGCGGCGTCGCGGACGAACAGGAACTCGCGGCTGGCCCGGCCGCTGCCCCAGGCCGTCACCCGGTCCTCGCCGCGGTCGACGGCTTCCACCATCTTCCGGATCAGCGCCGGGATCACGTGGCTGGTCCGCAGGTCGAAGTTGTCGTGCGGCCCGTACAGGTTCACCGGCAGCAGGCTGATCGCCGGCAGCCCGTACTGGCGGCGGTAGGCGTCGGCCCCGACGTACAGGCTCTTCTTCGCCACCCCGTAGGGGGCGTTGGTGACCTCCGGGTAGCCGTTCCAGAGGTCGTCCTCTTGGAACGGCACCGGGGTGAGGTTCGGGTAGGAGCAGATCGTGCCCACCTGCACGAACTTCGCCGCCTCCGCCTTGCGGGCCTCCTCCAGGAGGTTCAGGCCCATCATCGCGTTGGCGTACCAGTAGCGGCCGGGGTTCTCCCGGTTGGCGCCGATGCCCCCGACCTCCGCGGCCAGGTGCAGGATCACCTCCGGGGCGTGGTCGGCGAACAGCCGGCGGACGTCGGCCTGCTCCGTGAGGTCGTACTCCTTCGACCGCGGGACGATCAGCGCCGCGGGCTCCCGCTTCTCGATCAGGTCGCACAGGTGCCGGCCGAGGAACCCCGCCCCGCCCGTCACGAGCACGCGACGGCCCGACAGGGAGAACGAGTCGCGCGACGACGGGTCGTTCAACGACGACGAGTCGTTCGCCGGGGCGTCGGGGACAGTCACGGGAGGCCGATTGCGCAAGGTGTGCCGAATGGGCCGGCACTCTAGGCGAACGGATGGAACGCAGGAAGCTCGGTTTCTCGGCGCCCGGTCCGCCGTCCCCCGGGAGCCCGCGGGGGCGGGGGTCGGTCGCTTGATCGGCGGAGGCGGCGGAGCGAACTTTGGTCGGTCGGTCGCGGTCCGGGGAGTCAGTCCGTGAGAGTCGAATGATGGCCAAATCGCGCCCCGCCAACCCGCCGATCCTGCTGGCGTGCGGGGCGATTCTGGCGCTGCTGGCGGTCGGCGTGTGGGGGTTCTGGGTTATTCTGACCGAGGATTGGGCTCGAACCGAACCGTGGCGGGCGTGGCTGTCGCTGACGGGGGAGGTCTGCGGCCTGTTGGGCCTGCTGGCCTTCGCGTGGCGGCACGGGATCCGGGGCGTGCCGGTCGGCGGCGGGCGGTTCGCGGAGACCGGCGGCCGGGCGCTGTTCTGGGCCGGGGCGGTCGCGCTCGTCGGCGGGTTGTTGGGCGATCTGGCGGTGACCGGCTCGACGTTGCTGGAGGAACGCCGGGCCCACGCCCGGGCGCTGCCCGCGGAGGCGGACGCCGTCGTCACCCGCACCGGGGGGATCAGCGGCGTCGTGTACTACCGCTTCCGCGTCGCCTTCGAGGACGCCGCCGGCGTCGGGCGCACCGGCCTGCTGGACGCCGTGTACCGCCCCCGGCCGACGAACAATCACCCGGCCGGCTTCGACCCGCGGCTCCCGGCGGTCCCCGGGGCGCCGGACCCCGGGCCGATCCTGCGGGCCGCCGGCGAGCGGGCGGTGGGGACGCGGTTCCGGCTGCCGGTGCGGTACGACCCGCAGCGGCCGGCCCGCGTGTGGGTCGCGGGGGAGGGGTGGAACCGCGGCAACGGCGGGCACCACGTGTTCCTGATCGTCCACCTGTTCCAGTCAATCGCCGTGTTCGGCGCCGTGGCGGCCCTGTGGAACGCCGCGGCGGCGCTGGACGCCCGGGCGACGCAGCCGTGGACCTCCCCGTGGTCCCCCGCCGCGGTCGCCGCCGTGCTGCCGGCGCTCCCGCTGGCGATGGAGGCGTTCATCCTCGCCCTGTTCGGCGTGCTCTGGCGGCTCCGGGGGTTCTAACTCGGATGCCCGATCCCCCGTAGCGGCCATACCAGCCCGGAGCGCAAGCTCCGGCGGTGAGTCGTTCCGGCCGGCGGCTGCGCCGACGGCCGATGCTTGCGCATCGGGCTGGTAAAAGCCGCCCTGCGCTCACAGTCCCCCCAACAGATAGCCGCGCCTCACTTCACCAGCGTCGGCCGGGGCCGGAGGCGCTCCTCGAGGATGCGGCGCAGCTCCGCCTCGTAGACCGCCGGGTTGCCGGAGGTGCGGGGGCTGGAGCCGGAGGCGTCCGCGGTGCGGGCCAGGCGGGCCAGGCGGTCGGCGTAGTCGTGGTCGGCCCCCAGCCCCATGCCGACCGGGATCGTCTGACCCCGGCTCCGCCAGTTGTGGGCGTGCATCAGCGGGGCGTTCAGCCAGGTGGCGCCGGGGGCGTCGAACTCCGCCTCGTCCTCGAGCGGCAGGTCGGCGCGGTAGGAGGCGACCTCGCTCTCCGGGGTCGTCCAGGCGTTGGGGATGCCGTCGGAGACGATCACGATCATCTTCTTGGCGAACCACCGGCCGCGGCCGCCCTCGGAGGCCGGGGCGAGGTGCGCCTGGGCCAGCAGCACCGCGGGGTCCAGCGCCGTGGTGGCGCCGACGTCCCCCGCGGCCTGCAACTTGGAGACGGCCTGCATCGCGCCCTCGTAGTCCGCAGATAGTTCGAAGGCGATCTCCGGTTCGTGGTACGGGCCGAGGCCGTCGAAGGTCACCACGCTGACCCAGTCCCGCACCTCCTCCCGGCCGGAGCCGTTCAGTTCGTACACCGTGTCCAGGCCGGCGATCAGGCCGCGCCGCAGGGCGTGCATCGGCTGGGTGCGGGGGGGGAACTCGAACGTCCGGCCGGCGACGTTCTCCCGCCGCAGCCGTGCGAACGGGCTGGCGAGCGACAGCGGCGTCTTGCCGGGTAGCAGCGGGTTGGCGTTCTCGTGGTTGCCGAACGTGGGGCTGCGGTCGCGGCCGAAGTCCTGCAGGAACTGGGCGTAGGTGAGAAACCCGAGGCGGTTCCGCAGCGCCCGCGCCGGCCCGCCGCTCGCCCCCGGGAACGACCAGGAGTTCGGGTTGTTCATCCCGATGATGCGGTCGCCGTCCTGGTCGGGGGGCAGCCAGCCGCTCCGCATGATCGAGCCCCGCCGCGGGACGCCGGGCAGGGCGCCGGGGCCGGCCGCGGTCGCACGGGCCAGCGCCAGCGCCGTTCGGGTCGAATCGAGGCCGGCCAGCCGCTCCGCGGCGACCCGCGGGGGGGCGAGGCGGGCGGCGGCGTACGCCTTCAGGGCGGCGAGACCGGCCGGCTCGGC
>NZ_JBINJD010000091.1:0-20539 GCF_043951915.1 Alienimonas sp. DA493
GGGGCCTCGGCGTTACCGGAAACAACTGAGGAGTTGGTCCAACTCCTCACGCACCCGAACGTCTGGCACCGGCGGCACGCTCGCCGGGCGCTGCAGGAGCGGAACGATCCGCGGACGGGGGATCTGCTCGCCCCGCTGCTCGGCGACGCCGATCCGCTGACCCGCCTGCGCGGCCTGTGGGCCGCCGCGGCGACGGCGACGCTGACGAACGAACATCTCGACGCCGCCCTTGCCGACGGCGATCCAAACGTGCGGCTGTGGGGCGTGCGCCTCGTCGCCCAGTCCCGGCCGGCCCTGCCGATGAGCGCCGGCGTGCCGCGGGCGATCGGCGAGCTGCCCCCGCTGCCGGCGTTCGGCGACCGGTTGG
Source organism: Alienimonas sp. DA493 (assembly GCF_043951915.1). Taxonomy (NCBI): domain Bacteria; kingdom Pseudomonadati; phylum Planctomycetota; class Planctomycetia; order Planctomycetales; family Planctomycetaceae; genus Alienimonas; species Alienimonas sp. DA493. The sequence continues at coordinate 368 of NZ_JBINJD010000091.1, forward strand.
ATGCGCTCGTGCAGATGGCGAAGACCGACCCGGCCGCGCCGGTGCGGTTGGAGTTGGCGTCGCTCGCCCAACGCCTCCCGGTGGAGGAGCGGGGCGACCTGCTGGCGGCCCTGCTGTCCCGCGGGGAGGACGCCGGCGATCACAACCTGCCGCTGATGACCTGGTACGCCTTCGAACCGCTCGTCCCGGCGAACCCCGAGGGGGCGCTGAAGGTCGCGCTGGCCGGGGAGCTGCCGACGGTCCGCCGGCTGACGCTCCGCCGGGTGGGCGAACTCGGCACGCCGCAGTCCCGGGAGGCCCTCGTCTCCGCCGCGGCGGAGGCCGCCGCCGCGGGGCAGGACGGCCGGGCGCTGGAGGCGCTGGCGGGCCTGTCCGGAGCGATCGCCGGCCGGCGGGTGGAACGCCCCGCCGGCTGGGCGGAGGCCGTCGCCGCCCTGCGGGCCAGCACGAACGAAACCGTGCGGGACCGGGCCAGCGGCTTCGACTATCGGTTCGGCAATCCGGCCGCGGGGGAGGAACGCCGAGCGACGGTGACGGACGCGGCGGCGTCCGTCGAACGGCGCCGGGCCGCGCTGGCCGATCTGCTGGACGTGCCGTCGGACGATCTGGCAATCTTCCTCCGCCGGCTGATCTCCGCCGAACCGGCCGCCCCGCTGACGGCCGACCTGATCCGCGGCCTCGGCCGCGCGGACAGTCCGGAGAACCCGCCGTTTCTGCGGCAGTATTACCCGCGTTTCGACGCGGCCGGTCGCCGGGCGGCGCTGTCCGTGCTCGTCTCCCGCCCGGCCGGGGCCGAGGCCCTGCTGAACGCGATCGCCGACGGCGAGATTCCCTCCGCGGACCTGACCGCCGACCTCGCCCGGCAGCTGCGGAACCTCGGCGACGAGGCCCTCACCGCCCGGCTGGCCGAGGTGTGGGGGACCGTCGCGGAGACGGACGAGGAGCGGGCCCAGCTCATCGAGCAGTACAAGCGGAAGCTCCATTCCGGAAACAACAGCAGCGACGTGGCGCCCGATCGCGTCGCCGGCAAGGCCCTGTTCACGAAGACCTGCGGGCAGTGTCACGAGTTGTTCGGCGAAGGCGGCAAGGTCGGCCCCGGCCTGACCGGCTCGAACCGCCGTGACCTGGACTATCTGCTCTCCAACATCGTCGCCCCCTCCGCGGTGATGGCGAAGGACTACCGCCCGACCGTGCTGCTGACGGAGGACGGCCGCGTGCTGACCGGCCTGATCCAGGCGGAGACGGACGCCGCGATCACCCTCGCCACCGCCGACGGGGAGGTCGTCGTGCCGACGGCCTCGGTGATCGACCGCACGGAGAGCGACACCTCCATGATGCCGGACGGGCTGCTCAACCCGCTGTCCACGCAGCAGGTCCGCGACCTCGTCGCCTACCTCCGCGGCGACGGCCCGGTGGAGTAGGGTCCGCTGCGCGGACCGCGGCGTCGCGGCTGCGCCCTGGGAGCGAGATCCGGAGACACGGTCCGCACAGCGGACCCTACGAGACGATCCGGCCGTCGCGGATCTGGAAGACGAGGTCGCCCTCCGTCACCAGTCCCCGGTCGTGGGTCACGACGACGACCGTCGTCCCGCCGGCAGCGTGCAGGCGGCGGAGTTCGGCGAAGATCTCCGCCCCGGTTTCGCTGTCCAGTTCGCCGGTGGGCTCGTCGGCGAGCACGATCTGCGGGTTCTTCAACAGGGCTCGGGCGATCGCCACCCGCTGCTGTTCGCCGCCGGAGAGCTGGTGCGGCCGGTGATCCAGCCGGTCGCCCAGTCCGACCTGGTTCAGCAGGCTCACAGCCCGCTCCCGCAGTTCGGTCGACACGCCGCGGGGGAGGAACGGGACGAGCACGTTGTCGACCGCGTCGAGGTTCCCCAGCAGGTTGAACGCCTGAAAGATGAACCCGACCCGTTCCCGCCGGAAGGCGTCCCGCTCCGACTCCGAAAAACTGGACAGCGGACGGCCGTCGATCTCAATCTCCCCGCCGGTGAGGTCGTCCAGCCCGCCCATCAGGTAGAGCAGGGAACTCTTCCCGCTGCCGGACGGCCCGAGCAAAAAGGCGAACGACCCGGCGGGGATCTCCGCGGTCACGCCCCGCAGAGCGTGCACCTCGGTTTGACCGCGGCGGTGGGTCTTGACGACGTCGCGCAGGGCGATGGCGCCGGGGCGGGGGGCGGAATCGGTCAGGGCGGGCTCAGCCACGGCGGATCGCGTCCATCGGTTGCATTCGCATCGCCCAGAGGGCCGGGTAGAGACCGCCGAGGGTGCCGACGACGGTGCTGAAGACCACGGCGAAACTCAGCAAACCGGGCCCGGCGTAGAGGTTCAGGCGGTCTGGGAAAGTCGCGTTGAGGATTTCCGTGGCCGCCCAGCCGACCGCTGCCCCCAGCACGCCGCCGATCACGCCGAGGATCAGGCTTTCGGAGCAGATCAGCTGGAGCACGTCCCGCTTGCCCCAGCCGTTCGCCTTGAGGATGCCGAACTCGATGATGCGTTCGGAAACGCTCATCAGCATCGTGTTCACCACCCCGAAGACGGCGATCAGCACGCCGGTCGCCCCGAGGATCTGGAGGAACAGGTCGAGGTCCGCGGTGAAGCTGTCGAACTGTTCGAGCCACTCGTCCATCGTCCGCAGTTCGACCGGGTCCCGCCGCTCGCCGTCGGCGGGGGACGGTTCCGCGGCGGGTTGCGGCGCCGGCTCGGCGGGGGTCGGCGGGGCGGGGGGACGTTCGCCGCGGACGGCGGCGTCGAGGGAGTCGAACAGCGAAGAGAAGGACGGTCCCTCCTGCCCGATCAGGGCCAGGCTGGAGGGCCGCCAGTCGGTGGTGCGTTCGTCCCGCAGGGCGTCGAGGATGCGGGCCTTCAGTTCGGCCGGGGCGACGCCGGGGTCGCCCTCGATGTAGTAGTTCGAGACGGTGTTCGGATCGAACCGGGTGACCTGCCGCATCGTGGACAGGTCCATCAGGATCGCAGCGTCGAGGAACAGGCTGCCGACCTCGTAGGCCCCGACGATTTTGCATTCGATGCCGTCGATCGTCAGCGTGTCGCCCACCCGCTTGCCGTGCTCCTCCAGGATGGGGGCGGCGACGTAGACGTTCGTGGTGCCGACGTCGGACTGGTTGAGGAAGCGCCCGGCGGTCAGGGCCTCGCGGTAGACGCCGTTGCGCAGTTCGCCCCGCTCCACGATGCTGGTGCCGAGCAGAAATCGCGGGGGAGAGACGACGGTTTCGCCCTCGATCACGTTCGCCCGGTTCCAGACGTCCGTGACGACCGTCTGCACGCCGGAGACGGCGGCGATCTTCGATTCCCAATTCGCCGGCAGCCGGGAGAGCAGCGGCACCGGGGCGCCGGGCTGGATCGCGGTGAGGCCGTCCACCTTGCCGAAGGCGTCCTGGGCGGCGGCCTCCAGGCCGCCTTTCACCCCGAAGAGGCCGACCATTCCGGCGATCGCCACGGTCAATCCGGCCAGGGCCAGCGCGGAGCGGGCCGGTCGGCTCAGCAGGTTGCGAAACGCGAAGCCGAACACGCGGGCGGGGCGCTCGATGGGTGGGGGACAGGGTCGCCGGGGGCCGGGAAGGGTAGACGCCGCGGCCCGGGGAACAACTCGCCGGGGCCGCTAATCGGCCCAGCAGCCGAGCGCCTTCCGCACCGCGACCGCCTGCCCGATGTGATACGCCTGATGGTCGAGGGCGATCGTCGCGGTCCGCAGCCAGGTGTGCGGCTCGCCGTCCGGCCCGCCGGCGTGAGGGAACGAGGTCAGCAGGTCGCGCTCGCCCAGCAGCCCGCACAGCTCCTCCCGATCGGCGAGGAAGCGGGCGAGGGCGGCGTCGTAAGCCCCTTCGTCCGGCGGCTCCGGCCGCTGCGGCCAGTAGCCGTCGGGGTGCGGCGGCGAGACGTGGCCCGGCGTCTCGCTGTAGTCGATCAGGTCCCGCTGGGCGATCCGCAGGTGTTCCAGCAGTTGCCAGAGGGAGTGGTCGAACCAATCAATCAGCCGCCCCTGCGCGTCGGGATCGACCTCGCCGAACGCCCGCTCCACGCCGCAGTGGGCGCGCCCGCCGCGCAGGCTCCAGGCGAGGTGGGCGGCGAGATCGGTGTGCATGCGTAGGGTCCGCTGTGCGGACCGTTTCTCTCGGTCCGCGATGTGGAGTAAACGGTCCGCGGAGCGGACCCTACAAAATCACGCTCGATTTCGCCCCGGCGGCCTCGGCCATGAACTGCTCGGCCCGGGAGGCGAGTTCCGTCGGGTCGGGCACCATCCCGCTCATCAGCAGGGCGTTGTCGAACAGCTGACGGCCGCAGGTCTTGATGAACTCCCCGTTCTGGTCGTTGACCGACAGGTCCGCCAGCCGGCGGATCAGCGGGTGGCGGGGGTTCACCTCGAGGATGCGTTTGGGCGGCTTGAAGTTCTTATCGTTGGCCCCCAGCACGCTTTGCAGTTGGGGCGAGAGGCCGCCGCCGGGGGTGACGAGGCGGCAGGGGCTGCCGGTCAGTTTGTCCGTCTGACGGATCTCCTCCGTCTCCTCGCCGAGGGCGTCGCGGAACAGGCCCAGCACCGCCTCCAGCCCGGCCGGGGCGGCCGGTTCGGGGCGGTCGTCCTTCTCGTCCTCGCTCTCCGGCAGCGGGGGCAGGTCGGCCTCGGCGCTCTCCACGGAGACGAACTGCTTACCATCGTACTCGCCGAGGGTGTTGAGCACGATCTCGTCCACCGGATCGGTCAGCAACAACACGTCGAGTCCGCGGGCGGTGAACGCCTCCAGCGTCGGCCGGCGTTTGACGGCTTCGGCGTCGCGACCGCCGACGTGGAAGATTTGCGTCTGCCCCTCCTTCATCCCCTCGACGTACGCCTTCAGCCCGGACGGCTCGCCTGGATTCTCGATCGTACGGAAGCGGAGCAGGTCCGCGATCTTCTCCCGGTTCAACGGATCGGTCGCCACGCCCTCCCGCAGGGTGGAGCCGAATTGCTCGTAGAACTCCGCGTAGGTCTTCGGTTCGCTCTCGGCCAGCTTGGCGAGGTGACCGAGCACCTTGCTGGTGAGCACCTTGCGGATCTTGAGGAAGACCGTGTCGTCCTGGAGGGCCTGCCGGGAGACGTTCAGCGGCAGGTCGCTGCTGTCGACCAGGCCGTACAGGAACCGCAGGTACTCCGGCAGCAGGTCGTCGCAGTCGCTCTGAACCAGCACCCGGCGGGCGCACAGGTGCAGGCCGTGCTCCGCCCGGCCGAGGCCCATCCGCTCCGGGTTGAGCGGCGGGCAGTACAGGATCGACTTGATCTCCAGCGGCGAATCGAGCGAGAGGTGCAGGTTCCACAGCGGGTTCCCGCCGACCTGTCCGGAGAGGTAGCCGAAGAACTGCCGGTGCTGCTCCGCGGTGACGCTGCCCTTCGGCTCCACCCAGACGGGCGGCTGGTCGTTGACGTGCAGCGTCTCCCCGTCGGCCCCCGCCAGGTGGATCGGGTGCGGCACGAAGCTGCTGTACTTCTTCAGGACGTACTCGACCCGCTGCGGGTCGGTGAAGTCCTTCGCGTCGTCCCGGAGGTGCAGGACGATCTCCGTGCCGCGCTCCGGCGGGGCGGCGTCGCCGGTCAGTTCGTCAATGGTGAACGACCCGGTCCCGGCGCTGGTCCAGCGCCAGCCGCGTTCCTCGGAGTAATGGCGGGTCCGCACCTCGACCGTCTCCGCCAGCATGAAGGCGGCGTAGAAGCCGACGCCGAACTGCCCGATGAGGGAGTCCGCGTCCGCCCCCTCCAGACCCTTTGAAAACCCTTCCGTCCCGCTGCGGGCGATCGTGCCGAGGTTCTCGATCAGGTCGTCGTGGGTCATGCCCACGCCGTTGTCGGCAATCGTCAGCGTGCCCGCGGCGGCGTCCGGGGTGACGGTGATCTGCAGATCCTCCGCCGCCGGCAGGCCCTCCTCCCGCAAGCTCAGCAGGCGGTACTTGTCGAGGGCGTCGCTGGCGTTGGAGACCAACTCGCGGATCGCCACCTCGCGGTTCTGGTACAGGCTCTGCGACAGCAATCGCAGCAGCTTGGCGATGTCGGACTGGAAAGCGTGCGTTTCGGCCATGGTCGAGCGATCAGATGCGATAGAGATATTTGTCGTGCAGATACGCGATCACCGCCGCCGGGGTGCGGTATCGCAGACTCAGCCCCTCGGCGGCCCGGCGCCGCAACTCGGTGGCGGAGACGTCGCAGGCCGGCATCGCCACGAAGCGGACGCGGTCGGCGTTCACCCCGTCCGGCACGACCGCCGGCACGTCCCCCCGGTTCACGGCGACGACCGTCGCCAGTTCCAAGACGCGCTCCGGCTCCTTCCAATTCGGCAGGTCCGAGAGGGCGTCGGCCCCCATCAGGAAGAACAGCTCCGCTTCGGGGTTCTCCGCGGCGACCTCGGCGAGGGTCTCCACGGCGAAGCTCGGCCCGCCCCGCTTCACCTCCCGCCGATCGACCGAGAACGCCGGGTTCCCGCTGATCGCAAACTGCACCATCTCGCAGCGCTGCGGACCGTCGGCGACCGGGCCCGTCTCCTTCAGCGGGTTCGAGGCGGCCGGCAGGAAGCGAACCTCGTCCAGTTCCAACTCCTCCCGACACTGCTCCGCGAGCAGCAAATGCCCGAGGTGCACCGGGTCGAACGTGCCGCCGAACAAACCGATTTTCATAACGCTCTCGGGGCGACGGACGCGGGGGACGAGAAACCGAAATCCTGACAGCCCGGGCGGTTCCGTCAACCGTGCCGCGGGCGGGTTGCGGGCAATGTGGCAATGCGTACACTATTCCTCGTCGTACGGCTTGCCCAACCGTTCACCGAGGTCCCCGCATGGTCGCCCGCACCGTCACGCTTCCGACCGGGACGCTTTCGACCCGGGCCGCGGCCGCCAAGATGGAACGTATGGAGCCGCCCCCGCCGCACGCTCCGGGGGCCGACGCCCCCGGCTCGCCCGCCGAGCAAGAATCAGGGAAAGAGCAGGGGGCGCTGTTCGATCCGCCGGAGCCGACGGCCGAGGAGATCGCCGCCGGCGCCGCGATGGCCTGGGAGACCGCCGCCGCGGAGGACCGGGTCGTCGCGGACGTGGTGCTGAACAAGCCGCTGATGGACGCCTACTCGTACCTCGTGCCGGAGAGCCTGCGGGACGAGATCGTCCCCGGCCGCCGGGTGCGGGTCCCCTTCGGCCGCGGCCTGCGGGGCGGGCGGAGCGAGAGCGGCTTCGTCGTCGCCGTCCGCCCGGTGGAGGAGTACGCGAAGGAGCGCGGCGCGAAGCCGGAGCGGCTGAAGACGATCGACCGCACGCTGGACGAGGCCCCGCTGGTCGACGGCAAGATGTTGGAGCTCTCCCGCTGGATTGCCGAGTACTACCTCTGCGGCTGGGGGCAGGTGCTCTCGTCGATCGTCCCGGCGGGGGTGAAGCGAAACGCCGGCACGCGCCAACTCGTCTTCTACAAGCCCACCGCGACCGGCCGGGCGGCGCTGGACGCCGGCAGCCTCACCAAAAAGCAGCGGGCGGTGATGGCGGCGATGATCGACGCCGGGGAGCCCGTCCGGGCGGACTATCTCGCCGGCAAGGCCGACTGCGGCGTGGGCGTGGTCACCGGCCTGAAGCACAAGGGCTTCGCCGAGCAGGTCAGGCAGCGAACAGACGTGACCGAGTTCGACGACGTGAAGATCGAACCCTGGACCGAGCTGACCGCGACCGACGAGCAGCAGGCCGCTCTCGACGCGATCCTCGCCGCCCTGCGGGAGCGGGAGTACGCCACCTTCCTGCTGCACGGCGTGACCGGCAGCGGCAAGACGGAGGTCTACATCCGGGCGATCAAGGAGGTGGTCGAATACGGCCGGCAGGCGATCGTGCTGGTGCCGGAAATCGCCCTGACCCCGCAGACGATCCGCCGCTTCCGCCAGCGGTTCGAGCGGGTCGCGGTGCTGCACAGCCATCTCTCCGACGCCGAACGCAGCAAGCACTGGCGGGACATCGCCGCCGGCCGAGTCGAGGTCGTCGTCGGGGCCCGCAGCGCGATCTTCGCTCCGACACCGCACCTCGGGCTCGTCATCATCGACGAGGAGCACGAATCCACGTTCAAGCAGGACAGCGTGCCCCGCTACCACGCCCGGGAGGTGGCGGAAAAACGCTGCCAGGAAGCCGGCGTGCCGCTGGTGCTCGGCTCCGCGACGCCCACACTGGAGAGCTGGCACGCGGCCCAGGAGGGGCGGTATCGGCTGCTTTCGCTGCTCCGCCGGGTCGGCAAGCTGCCGTTGCCGCCGGTGGTCACGGTGGACGTGCGGAACGACCCGCAGGTGCGAAAGGGCCGGGCAATCGGCCGGCAGCTCACGAATGCAGTCAAGGCGGCGATTGAGGACGGCGGGCAGGTGATCCTGTTCCTGAACCTCCGCGGGTTCAGCCCGGCGGTCTGGTGCCGGGCCTGCGGGGCGAGCCTGAAGTGTCCGGATTGCGACGTTTCCCTCACCTGGCACCGCGACAAGGGCCGGGCCGTCTGCCACTCCTGCGACCATGAACAGACCGTCCCCCGGGCCTGCCCCGGCTGCGGCGCCCACGAACTGAAGTACGTCGGCGTCGGCACGCAGAAGCTGGAAGAGGAAGTCCGGCAGGTGTTCCCGGAGGCGGAGATCGCCCGGATGGACAGCGACTCCATGCGCAAGCCTGGCAGTCATGACAAGGTGCTGACGCGGTTCCGCGAGGGCGAAATTGACATCCTGCTGGGCACGCAGATGATCGCCAAAGGGCTCGACTTCCCGAACGTGACCCTCGTCGGCGTGGTCGACGCGGATACCCAACTCCACCAGCCCGACCCCCGGGCCGGCGAGCGGACGTTTCAGCTCATCGCCCAGGTCGCCGGCCGCACCGGCCGCAGCTCCCGCGGCGGGCGGGTCTACGTGCAAAGCAGCAACCCGGCCGAGCCGGCCATCCGCCGGGCGGCGGGGCACGACTACCTAGGCTTTGTCGCGGACGAACTGCGCGACCGTTGGGACATGAGCTACCCGCCCTACCGTCGGCTCTGCCGGGTGATCCTCCGCGGTCCGGACGAGGCCGCGGTGAAGCGGCGGGCGAACGAGATGGCGAACGCCCTCACCGCCGCTGCGAAGACGAAGAACTTGCCGGTGCAGATCCTCGGCCCGGCCCCCTGCGCCGTGGCCCGCCTCCAGAAGAACTGGCGGTTCCACTTCCAACTCAGCGCCGAGAACCCCGCCGACGTGCGGCTCCTCTGGCGGACCGTCGAACCGGACTTTCCCACCGCCGGAGACGTCGAATACGTCGTCGATATGGACCCGCTCAACATGCGTTGAGCCCTTATACAAAGCGTAACGCCGAGGCCCCGCAGGGCCTCGGCGTTACGATGCCATTGACGCTGGAGCCGCTCTACGCGGCCTTCCGCAGCGGCTGGGCGGGGGCGTAGCGGCCGACTTGGTTGATGCGGCCGTGCAGATCGTCCAGCACCCAGTGGAACAGTTGAAGGTGCAGGCATTCGACGATTCCCATGTCGTCGCAGGGGACGTGGATGCCGTTCTGCGCCATCACCCGCAGCTTCCCGCCGGTGAAGCCGGTGATGCCGAAGGTTTCCAGGCCCTTCCGGTTCGCCCACTCGACGGCGTTCAGAATGTTGGGCGAGTTGCCGGAGCCGCTGATGGCGATCAGCACGTCGCCGGGGGAGGCGAGGTTCTTGAGCTGCTCGACGAAGACGCGGTCGAAGCCCTCGTCGTTGCCCCAGGCGAGGATGTAAGGGGTGTTGTCGGTCAGGCTGAGCACCTTGAGCCGCTTCACGGAGTCGTCCGTGAACTTGTCGCGGGTCAGGCTGCTCTTGCCGAGGTCCTCGCAGAGGTGGCTGGCGTTCGAGCCGCTGCCGCCGTTGCCGCAGATGAAGACGAAGTTGCCGTTTTCGTAGGCCCGATGCACGGCGTCGGCGAGGGCCTCGGTCTCGGACAGGTCGAGCGCGGCCTGCACTTCGCTGATGCGGGCGAGGTAATCGCGCGGGGAGACGTGGGCGCCGAACATCATCGCGCGGTCCTGCGGGCGGGGGCCGGGAGTTACTGAGAAGAGGTTCCGACGTTGTCGCACAGAGGCGGCGGCCGGCGGAAGGGCGATTCCGCAGAAAGCCCCGGCGCCGACGGCGGAGGGGGACCGCGCCGGTGGACGGCGCCGCGGGAAGGGCTGTACGATCGCCTAGAATGACGCTTCCTTTCCCCGACCGCCACCGCCGCGTCGCGCCGGCCGTGCTGCTGCTCGGCCTGGGAGCCTGCGGTTGCGGGGGCGACGCGCCGAGTACCGTGGCCGAGCCGGTCGCCCCGGTCGCCAACCCCGCCGTTAACGCGGCCCCGGCGGTTCCGGGCCCCGCGGCGCCCGCACGGCCGTCGACCGGCTCCGCCTCCGCCCGCCCGCGGTCGAATCGGTCGACGTCGAACCCCCGCGTCCTGCGGGCCCTGCCGGAGGGCGCCGCACGGTACGAATTCCTTTCCCCCCTGCGGGCGGACGGCGAACCGCGGCCGGAGCCGGCGAACTTCGTCCTCACCGGCGCCGTCCGCGGTCCGGAGGACGCCGTCTCCGCCACGGCGCTCGAGGAAACGAGCGGGGCGAACGGCCGATTCAAGGTCGCGTCGCTTCCCGAACCGCCCGGCGGCGACTGGACCGGCGCCACGCCGGAGGGCTTCACGGCGCTGCCTTCGGGCGGCGTCGGCCCCGGCGGGCTGCCGCGGCGGATGCGAGACGAACAGGACGGCATGACCGTCTGCCTGATCCCCGCGGGGATCGTGCGGCTTGGTTCCGCCGACGAGGGCGACGCCCGGCCGCGGGCGTTCGTCAGCGCCTTCTATATGGATCAGCACGAGGTGACGGTCGGTCAGTACCGCCTCTTCATGGAGGCGACGGACGAACGCACCCCGCCGCCGACGAACCTCGACGCCGACCCCGACCTGCCTGCGTTGGGATTGCCCTGGCGCAGCGCCTACCTGTACGCCAGGTGGGTCGGCCGGGACCTGCCGACGGAGGCGGAGTGGGTGCGGGCCGCCCGCGGCGACGACGACTTCCGCTACCCCTGGGGCAACGCCCAGCCGGTGTTCGGCCGCGCCCGGGAGTTTGGACAGATTGATCCGGTGATGAGCTTCCGCATGGACCGCAGCCCGTTCGGGGTGCACGATCTCGCCGGCAACGCCGGGGAATGGACGGTGCAGAGCTTCGCCGAGGACCCGCTGCGGGGCGAAAGGCCGGACGCCTCCGGCATCTACCGCAACCCGGACCGCGGCAGCGGGGCCGGGGGCACGAAGACGGTGCGGGGGCTGGGCGACGGCTGGACGGCGGATCGCCGGGTCGAGCGGGACAGTCTGGAGGGGGTCGAACAGGTCGGCTTCCGCTGCGTCTTCCGCTTGACCGTCGACGGCTCCCCCGGCGGCGACCCGCTGCCGCTCATCAGCGAGGGCGCCGGCACGTGACGGTCCTCGCGGAGACCTCCCCCGAGCGGGACGTGCTGGTGGCTTACCCCGGCGTCTCCGCGACGGCCGCCGGGCGACTGCTCGGCCGGGCGCTGAACTGCGTCCCGATCAAGCTCGGGCCGGCGACGCTGTCGCAGTGGATCCTCGGGCTGCCGCTCGCCCCGCTGGGGGCGGCGATCTACTTCTGGCAGAAGGCGTTCGGACTGAAATACCGACTGACCGATCGCCGGCTGATCGTCGAGACGAGCCTGACCGGTCGGCAGGTGGACGCCGCGGAGCTCGCCGACGTGGCCGACGCCGAGGTGGACGTGCCGAGCGGGAGCCGTTGGTTCCGGGCCGGCGACCTGACGCTGCGGGACCGCTCCGGCGCCCGCCTGCTGACGGTCCGGGGCGTGCCGCACGTGGAGAACTTCGCCGCCCGGCTGGCGGAGATGAAGGGGGCCCGGGCCTCGGTGGACGCCGCCGCCGCCCGGATCGCGGCCCGTCCGGCCCGCGCCTGACACCCGGGCGAGACGCTCAGCCGGCGGGCGATTCGTCGCCGGACGCGGGGACTTCCTCGCTGGCGGCGGGCGACTCGGGCCGCTTGGCGTCCGGCAGGAGGCGGTCCAGCAGGCCGTTGACGAACTGCGGGCTGTTTTTGTCGCCGTAGGTGCGGGCGAGTTCGATCGCCTCGTTCAGCACGATCTTGGGCGGCAGGTCGGTGTGCAGCAATTCGAACAGGCCGAGCCGCAGGGCGTTGCGGTCGGTGGCGGCCATCCGCTTCAGCGACCAGTTGCGGGCCACACCGGACAGGCGGGCGTCCAGATCCTCCCGCACCTCCATGACCTGCGCGAACAGGCGCCAGGCGCGGCGGCGGAGTTCGACGTCCTCCGTCCGTTCCTCCAGCGCCGCCTTGGCGTCGCTGGGGTCGAGGGCGGGGTTGAGGTCCGCCTCGAATAACAGTTGAAGGACGATCTCACGGGCGGCGCGGCCGACGCCGCGAGTGGCCGTTCGATCCGGATGGCGGCGGCGGGGCATAGGTGAAGAACCGTCGCGGAGGGCGGCGGGCGACCTGCCGCAGAGAAGAGACCGGGGGCGTCCGCGAGACCTGATCAGAGGGGCGGCACGGCGGGGGACGGACCGCGGCTCAGCCCGCCCCGGCCCGGATGCTACGCAGCAGCCCCGCCGTTTCAACGGCGGCGGCCGCCGTCTCGCTGCCCTTGTTGCCGTGTTTGCCGCCGGCGCGGCTCAGCGCCTGTTCGAAATCGTTCGTCGTCACCACCCCGAACAGCACCGGCACGCCGGTTTCGCGGCCGCTCGCCTGAAAGCTGGAGGCGACCGAGGCGTTGATGAACCGGTCGTGCTCCGTCTCCCCCTTGACCACGCAGCCGAGGCCCAACACCGCGTCGAACCGGCCGCTCTTGGCAAGTTCGTGGCAGACGGCGCCCAGCTCGAACGTCCCCGGCACCCGCATGACCGTCAGCGCGTCCTCGTCCGCCCCCAGCCGCCGCAGCGTGCCGAGGGCTCCCTCCAGCAGGCGGTCCGTGATCAGCGGGTTCCAGCGGGCGCAGGCGACGGCGTACTTGCCGCCGGGCAGGGTGGGGGGGGCGTCGTGTTCGGTCATGCGTGTGAAAGAAGGGCGGCCGGAGACGGCGGCGGGGGCGGCGTCAACTCAGCGACATGCCGTTGAGGAACTCGTCGTTGCTCTTCGCCTTGGCGAGGCGGCCGACCAGCATGTCCATGGCGTCGGCCGGGTTCATGCCGGAGAGGGTTCGCCGCAGGCGGTCCACCTGACGCTGCTCGTCGTCCTCGCGGAGCAACTCCTCCCGGCGGGTGCCGGACTTGTTCACGTCGATCGCCGGCCAGATGCGCTTCTCGACCAGCTTGCGGTCCAGGTGCAGCTCCGTGTTGCCGGTGCCTTTGAACTCCTCGAAGATCACCTCGTCCATCTTGGAGCCGGTGTCGATCAGGGCGGTGGCGATGATCGTCAGGCTGCCGCCCTCCTCGACGTTGCGGGCGGCGCCGAAGAAGCGTTTGGGGTGCTGGAGGGCGCCGGCGTCCACGCCGCCGGTGAGCACCTTGCCGCTGTGGGGCGTCTCAGTGTTCCAGGCGCGGGCCAGGCGGGTGATGGAGTCGAGGAAGATCACCACGTCCTGCCCGAACTCCACCAGCCGTTTGGCCTTCTCGATCACCATCTCGGAGACCTGAATGTGCCGGCTGGGCGGCTCGTCGAAGGTGCTGGAGACCACCTCGCAGTGGCGGCCCTTCACCTGGCGCTCCATCTCCGTGACCTCTTCCGGCCGTTCGTCGATCAGCAGGACGATCACGTAGGCGTCCGGGTGTCCGGCGAGCGTCGCCTGGGCGAGTTGCTGGAGGAGCACCGTCTTGCCGGCCCGCGGGGGGCTGACGATCAAGCCCCGCTGCCCCAGTCCGATCGGCGCGACCAGGTCGACCACCCGGGTGCTGAGCTGCTTGGCGTCGGCGGAGAGCTTGAGCCGCTCGTCCGGGTGCAGGGGGGTGAGGTCGTCGAAGGGCACCATCCCGTGCACCGTCGCCGGATCCTTTCCGCCGACCGCTTCGACCCGCAGCAGGGCGAAGTAGCGCTCGTTCTCCTTCGGCGGCCGGATCTGCCCGGCGACGGTCGCCCCGGTCTTCAGGCCGAACCGACGGATCTGACTGGGCGACACGTAGATGTCGTCCGGGCAGGGCAGGTAGTGGTAGTCCGGGCTGCGGAGGAAGCCGAAGCCGTCCGGCAGGATTTCGAGGGTGCCCTCGCCGAACATCAGGCCGGAGAGCTTGGTGCGCTCCTTCAGGATCTTGAAGATCAGGTCCTGCTTCTTGAGCCCGCCGTACTCCTCCAGCCCGGCCTCCGCGGCCATGGAGAGCAATTCCTTCATGCTCATCCGCTGGAGTTCGGAAATGTGAATCTCCTCCGCCGGCCGCGGCCCCAGGGAGGGCGGCTCGTCGTCCTCGGTCAGCATCGACAGCGTCCGCGGCGTCTCCGTCCCGGCGGAGGTCGGCGCGGCGGGATTCGCCGGGGGCGTCGGCTCGGCGTCCTCGTCCACGGAGGCGGCCAGCGCGCTGGGGGCGGTGTCGCTGGACGGGTTGAGCTTCGCCTGGCTCCGCGCCATGCGATCGCGGACGCTGGAGCGTTTCTTCTTCGACGGGCTGGACGGGGACGCCATAGCGGTCGCGGGGGGAGGGGCGGAATGCGGTGCGGACATCAAGACAACGCCGACGGAGCGGCGACGGACCGGGCGGGAGCGAACAGTTCGGGCCGTTCTCGGCAGATGGGGGCGCCGGGCGCCGGTTCGACGGACCAGTCGAGCAGTAATGCGTCAAAGGCGCGGACGGCGTCCGCCAACGGGCCGCCGTTGTCGATCACGGCGTCGGCGGCGGCTCGCTTGCGGTCCAGAGACCACTGGCTGGCTTCGCGGCGGTCCAGTTCGGCCTCGTCCCAGCCCCGGCCGGCGACGCGGCGGAGCCGTTCGGTGCGGGGGACTTCAACGAACACGATCTTCTCGCAGATCTCCGCCCAGCCGCTCTCGAGCGCCACGGCGGCGTCCAGCAGCACAGCCTCCAAGCCGGAGGCGAAGCAGTCCGCGGCCTCTGTGAGCAGGCGGCGGCGGATGACCGGGTGCACGATCGCTTCGAGGTCCTTCAGGGCGACCTCGTTGCCGGGACCGAAGACCTTCGCCGCGAGCTTGGAGCGGTTGATCTCCCGGTGGGCGAGGTCGCCGCGGGCGTGAAAGATTTCCGCCCCGAAGCGGTCGTGCAGAGCGTTCTTCACCGCGTCTTCGCGCAGCGCCGCATGGCCGGCGGCGTCGCCGTCGAGCACGGCGAGGCCCCAGCGCTCCGCCACGGCGGAACAGAGGGCGCTCTTACCGGAGCCGACGCCGCCGACGACCCCGAACACGGGGCCTGGGGCAGAGGTGGACACGGGGTGGGGCGGGGGAGGGGAAGGCCGCGGGCTGCGGCGGGGTGGGAACCCGAAACGGGCGCGGGCGCATCGTCCCGGCGGCTCCGCACGCTGTCAACGGCCGATCGGGCCGTGGGGCGGGGTTCGCTGGATCGGCGGGGCGGTTACTTCGCGTCCAGCCAATTCTCCCCCACGTTCACGTCGACCCGCAGCGGCACGTCCAAACTCATCGCGTTCGTCATCTCCTCCGTCACCAGCCCCGACAGGTCGTCCACGAAGTCGGGGGGGGTCTCGAACAGCAGTTCGTCGTGGATTTGCAGGAGCAGGCGGGCCGGCCGGTTCTCGCGGCGGAGTCGGTCGTCGACGGCGATCATCGCCAGTTTGATGAGGTCCGCCGCGGATCCCTGGATGACCGCGTTGAAGGCCGTCCGCTCCGCGAGGTTCATCTGGCCCTGATACCGGGGGCGGATTCCCGTCACTTCCCGCCGGCGGCCGAGAATCGTGTAGGCGTAGCCGCTGTTGCGGACGTTGGAGAGCGTCTTTTCGATCAGCTTGCGGACGCCGGGGTAGGTCTCGAGGTAGGCGTCGATGAAGGCCTGGGCCTCGTCCTGCGGGATGCCCAGCGTCGAGGACAGGCCGTAGCTGCTCTGTCCGTAGATCACGCCGAAGTTCGTGGTCTTGGCGATCCGGCGCTGGTCGGAGGTCACCTCGTCCAGCGGCACGCCGAAGATTTCCGCGGCGACGGCGGTGTGCACGTCGCGATCCTCGTTGAAGGCGTCCACGAGGGCCTGGTCGCCGCTGTAGTGGGCGAGGAACCGCAGTTCGATCTGCGAGTAGTCCGCCGCCAGCAGCTTCCAGCCCGCCTCGCCCGGGACGAACGCCTGCCGCACCCGACGGCCCTCGGGCGTGCGGACCGGGATGTTCTGCAGGTTCGGGTCGGAACTGCTCAACCGGCCGGTCGAGGTGACGACCTGGTTGAAGCTGCAATGGATGCGGCCCGTCTCCGGGTGCACGAGCTTCGGCAGGGCGTCCACATAGGTACCCTGGAGCTTCGTCAGGCCGCGGTACTCCTGCACCTTGGCGGGCAGGGGGTGCTTGGGAGCCAGCTTTTCCAGCACCTCCGCGTCCGTGCTGGGCCCGGTTTTGGTGCGTTTGACGACCGGCAGGCCGAGTTCGTCGAACAGGATCTCCTGGAGCTGCTTGTTGCTGCGGACGTTGAACTCTCGGCCGGCGAGGTCCTGGATCTCCGCCTCCAACGCGTTCAGCCGCTCTGTGATCTCCGCCGACTGCCGTTCCAGCTCCGGCACGTCGAGGGCGATGCCAACGTGCTCCATGCGGGCCAGCACCGGGATGAGGGGGCGCTCGACGGTCTCGTACAGCTCCCAGAGGTGCTCCGCCTCCAACTTCTCCCGCATCAGCCCGGCGAGTTGCCAGGCGACGTCCGCGTCCTCGGCGGCGTAGGCGGTCACGTCCTCGACCTCCACCTCGAACATCAACTTCTGGTTCTTGCCCTTCCCGATCAGGTCCGTGATCGGGGTGGTGCGGCGGTCCAGGTGCCGGCGGGCGAGGGCGTCCAGGCTGTGACTGCGCTCGCCGGCGGCGAGCAGGTAGTCGCCCACCATCGGGTCGACGCCGACGGTGGCGATGTCCGCCCCGGCCCGCAGCAGCACGGTCAGGTCGTATTTCAGGTTCTGGTTGTGAACCGTCTTGTTCGGGTCGGCGAGGATCGGCCGCATCCCCTCCAGCACGGCGACGGGATCGAGGGCCGGGGCCCCCTCCGGCGACTGCACGGGGATGTAGTAGGCCCGGTGGTCCTGCCAGCAGACCGCCCAGCCGACGATGTCCGCCCGGGAGGCGTCGGTGCTGGTCGTCTCGAGGTCCACGCAGAACTCCGGCTGCTCCCGGAGTTCGTCGAGGAAGTCGTCGAAGGCCTCCGGCGTGGCGATCGTGATCGCCTTCAGCTTCGCCCCGTCGTCCTGCTCCCCCCGCTTCCGCCGCACGTACCCACCGGCGCCGACCACCTGCGTGGGAACGTTCTCCGAGTTGTCCCGGGCCTCCTCCGAAAGCCGCTTGAAGCCGAGTTCCGTGTACAGCTTGAGCAACCGGTCGTGGTCCGGCGGGGAGATCGCCGCGTCCTCCCAGGTCATCGGCAGTTCGAGGTCCGTCCGCAGCGTGGCCAAGCGCTTGGAGAGCACGGCGTTTTTCCGGTGCTCCGGGTCGGCGAGGTTCGCCCGCACCGTCTTGTTGAGCACGCGGCTCTTCTCGATCGCGTCCGGCCCCGGCTCGGCGGCCTTCAGCACGCCCTCCAGCGTGCCGTAGCGCGTCAGCAGCTCCGTGGCCGCCTTCGGACCGACCTTGGGCACCCCGGGGATATTGTCGGAGGAGTCTCCCACCAGTCCCTGGAAGTCCGTGACCTGATCGGGCCGAACGCCCCATTCCTCCATCAGCTCTTCCGGCCCCAACGTCTTGCCGCTACGGCAGTTGTAGAGCCGGATCTTCTCGGAGACGACCTGCCGGGCGTCTTTGTCGGTGGTGACGATCCGGACCTCGAAACCCTCTGCGGCGCCTTTGACGGCGAGGGTCGCCATCACGTCGTCCGCCTCCTGCCCGGGGAAGGAGACGCAGGGCACCCCGTGCCCGGCGGCCATCTCGAGAATCAGCGGAACCTGCGTTTCGAGGTCCGGCGGGGTCTCCTTCCGGGTCGCCTTGTAGTCGGCGAACTGCTCGCTGCGCTCGGTCTTTCCGCCCTCCATGCACATCACCAGGTGCGAGGGCTTCTTATCGAGCAGGGCCCGCAGGTCCCGGGTGAAGCCGAACACCGCGTTCGTCGGCTGCCCCTTCGGCCCGGTCATCGCCGGAATCCCGTGGAAGTTCTGAAACACCAGCGAGTAGGTGTCGATCAGGTAGAGCAGCTTTTTCCCGCCGTCCCCCTGCGCTGCGGGGGTCGAGTTGGCGGACGGGGGGGCGGGATCGACCATCTGGTCCCGGGCGGGGCGTTGGCGAGGCGGGCGGCGGGGGCGACGCACGGTAGAGAGCCGCCCGCTCCCCCCCAACCGGGCGGGGGCGGCGGATTCTGCGCGATCCGGCGTCGCGTTCCACAGAATCGGGGCGAACGCCCCCCGCGGGTTCCGGTGGCGCGGGCCAGACGGCGCCGCGTCTTGACGGGCGCCGTTGCCGTCCGAAGATCAAGGATACGGCGACTCCGCCCGTTCCCGCCCCGCTCCGACCCCCCGAACTCGTTCCATGGCAGCACAAGGCAAATCCACCGGGCTTCAGGTGGGGCTGATCATCGCGGTGGTCGTCGCCCTGATCGCGTCCGTCGCCGCCTTCATCATCTACCGGCAGGACAGCCAGAACCAGGTCCGCTACGCGACGATCGAGCAGGAAAAAGAGAACGTCCAGCGGGTGAACGAGACGCTCCGGAACGAACTCGCCGAGATCAAGCGGACCGTCGGCACGACCGCCAGCGAGACCGGCCTGGGCGACCGGGCGGCCGGCACGGTGCTGGGCGATCTGGACAGCAAGATCGCGGCCTACAACACCGGCCAGAACGAACAATCGCTGATCCAGGTCGTCGAGAACCTGGACGCCCTGCTGGAGGCGGAGCGGATCCGCTCCGGCCAGTACGCGATCACGAACGCCTCCCAGCGTCAGGCGATGAACGCCCTGGAGAGCAAGTACAGCCAGGAGAGCCAGCAGTACGCCGACGCCCGCAACGACGCCGTCGCCGACCGGGCGGACGTGCAGGCCGCCACTGACGAACGCATCCGGGCCGAACAGGCTCGCCGGCAGGAAGTCGAAGACGCCCTCGCCGCCACCAAGGCGGAGCTGGAAGAGGTCCGGGAGCAGTTGGCCAACCGCGAGGCCGAACTGCAGGACGAGATCGCCGACTACCGCGAGACGAATCTCCGCCTCAACCGGGAGCTCGCCCAGCGGGACACCCGCAGCTTCACCACCGCCGACGGCAAGATCGTCAACCTCCAACGCAGCACCGACACCGTCTACCTGAACCTCGGCAGCCGCCAGAACCTGCGGCCGGGCGTGACCTTCAGCGTCTACGACAAAGACCAGGTCGGCCCCACCGGCGGCGACATCAGCGCCCTGAAGGGTTCGATCGAGGTGCTGAGCGTCGGCGAGCAGATCTCCGAGGCCCGCATCACGGAGGTGACCACGCTGGAGCCGCTGTCCGTCGGCGACCCGATCTTCAGCCCGGCCTGGTCGCCCGGACGTAAGAGCACCTTCGCTTTCGTCGGGATGATCGACCTGAACGGCGACGGCAATACCGCCGGGGAACGGGACCGTCTGAACCGGATCCTCAAGGACGCCGGCGCCGAAATCAGCGTCTACATCGACGACGAGGGCAACTGGGTGGACGGAGACGGCGACCCGAACGTCAACCAGCCGCTGGACGTGAACACGGAGATGCTGGTCATCGGCAAAATCCCCGACCCGTCCGAGGTCGCCGATCCGGCCCGCAAGGCGGCCTACGACCGGATGCGGGTGCACCTGGAAGAGATCCGCTCCCAGGCGGAGCGGAACGGCATCGTCGTCAAGAACCTGAAGACGTTCCTCGACACGATGGGCGTCCAAAGCGCGAGCCGCCGCTTCGTGCCGGGGCAGGAGATGGAATACCAGGGGCGGAACGAACGCGGCCGGACGGTCGACCCGAACCCGTCTTCGCCGGTCAGCGGCCTGTTCGACCCGAACCGCGGCCGCCGCGGCAGCGAGATCGACCCGCAGCCCACCACCCGGTTCGACCCGCAGCGCTGAGCGGCCCCGTCGCCTGACGAATCGGACGCCCCGGCCGCCTCAGGCGGCCGGGGCGTCTTCGTTCGTCGGCCGGTG
>NZ_JBINJD010000092.1:0-20385 GCF_043951915.1 Alienimonas sp. DA493
ACAAGACCGCGATCTCGAACCAGGTCTCGAACCGGTCGCCCGGGGCCAGCGTGCGCCAGCCGGCGTCGACGCCGCGGCCGGCGAGGTTCGCGGCGTCCGTGGCGCAGGTGTAGGGCTCGATGCAGATCGAACCGGCGTCGCCCTCGCGGAACCAGGGCGGAGTGAACACGACCTGCTCGCGGAACGCCGCGTCGCACCGCTGCACGAGCCGCAGACCGTTCGCCGGGTTGGCGATGACCGACTCGATCACCCCCGGTTCGTCCGGTTTCTCCGCAACGCGCGTGTAGACGTCGTCGAGGTTCAACCCGCCGAACGCCGGCCCGTTTTGCAGGTCGTAATCCGCCTCCAGATCGATCACCTGACCGGTCGGGACGCCGCCGACCAGTTCGTAGCGAGCGGCGGCGGGCACGGTGACGGTGCAGTTGGCCGCCTTGCCCTCAGCCCCCACGGGGAGCTTGAAGTAGGGGTGCGTGCCGAGGCCGAAGGGCAGCGGGTCGTCGCCGAGGTTTTCGACGGTCAGATCGCAGCGGAGGCCGGCGTCGGTCAGTTGGTAGGAGACCGTCAGCCGGCCATCGCCGGGCCAGAGGGCGGCCCGGTCCGGATCGTTTTTGGACATGAGGAACTCCGCCGTCGCGGAGTTGTCGCTCTGCCGGGTGACGGTCCAGGCGCGGTCGAAGGCGAAGCCGTGGATCGCGTTGCCGTTCCCGTCGGACTTCGCCTCGCCCGGGCCGTCGCCCAACGGGAGGAGGTGTTCGGACTGCTGATCCGTGGTGAACTCCCCGCCCTTGATGCGATTGGGGAAGGGGAACAGCAGGGGGATGCCGCTGTGCGACGGCTTGCCGCCGGCGGGGAAGTCCGCCTCCGCGGCGAGCGTCTCGACCGGCTCGTCCTGTCCCTCCACGGGCAGGGCGAGGCGGAACAGGTTGAAGCCCCGCTGCGGGGCGATCTCGGCGGTCGCCCCGTTCGGGGCGGTGAGGGTGAGCACGTCGGCGGTCATCCCGGCAGGATACCCGCCGCTTCGCTCCGCCTCATCCGAGCCCGCGCAGCGAAGCGTCCCGGACCCGCGGAGGGCCCGGGACGCTGGATTCCCGCCGGTTCGCCCTGATTTCGCCGACGGCTCAGCCGCCGAGCACGCGGCCGCGGGCGTGGAAGACGACCGGGTCCTCGCGGCCCTCGACGTCCACGGTGAAGGTCTCCTCGTAGGCGCCGCTGCGGTCGGGGGCGGTGAACTCCATCGGGACGACGTGCACGGGGCGTTCGGCGTCCGGCAGCTTCATGCCGAAGTTGTCGCCGTCCTTGCCCTCGCAGACGATCCCGTTGATTTTGAACGGCTCCTTGCCCCGCAGCACGACGTTGAACCGCTTGGTCTGACCGCTGGCGAGCGTGCCGAGGTCCACGTCGCGGACGGTGATGTCGTCCTCGACCTCGCCCTCGACCAGCACGGGCACCTTGGGGTTGTTGGCGTCGGAGGTGATCAGCGTCAGCCGCTCGCGGATCGGCCCCGGGGGGGCGTCCGGGGAGAGCTTCACCCGCAGGGCGTAGTCGGCGCCGGAGGCCGTGCGGCCGATCTCCTTCACCTCGGACTCCAGCAGCTTGCCGCCGCCCTCGACGCCGCGGATCTGCCAACCGGCGTAGCCGGCGTAGGCGATCTGCACGGTCCGCTCCGCCCCAGCGCCCTTCTCGACGGCGCCGAAGTTCACCTCGCCGGGCGTCAACACGACGTCCTTGCGGCAGTACATCGACACCGGGATGCGGACCTCCGCGTACCGCGGGGCGTCGAAGTTCACGATGACGTTGGAGTCTTTCTTCCCGTGGAACTGCCGGGTGTTCATCTCCAGCGTGAGCGTGGCGCTCTCGCCGGGGGCGAGCGTCTGCTTGTCGACGGAGCCGGAGGCGCACGTGCAGCTGGCGCCCACGCTGCTGATGTGGACCGTGCGGTCGGTCGTGTTCGTAATGGTGACCGGGTGCTGGGTGAGGGCCCCGCGGGCGACGACGCCGAAGTCGTGCTCCGTTTCGCTGAACAGCTCCTTCGCCCAGGAGTCGTCGCGGGTGGTGGCGACCGCGACCGCGCCGCCCTGCTGGAAGCTCTGCCCGCCGGACAGCGGCGTGCCGTAGTAGATCTGCGCCGCCCCGTCGGCCGGCGCGGCGAGCAGCCCGGCCAACCCGGCGGCCAGGCCGAGCAGCGCCGGCCGGACGCGTTCGGGGAAGTACGAACGGGGAGCGGGGCGAAGCATGGCGGGCTGACTCGGGCGGGGCGGGGGGGCGCCGGGCGGGAATCCGGCGGGGCGCGGACGGCGCCCGCTGCCGTCTTTCGGCCACGAACCCTTCGTGGCAGTATCCGTCCGGCCCCGAAATCGGTCAATCCGCACTTCGCCGGCACGATCGACTGGAGAGCCGCTCCCACCGCCCCGGATTCGCCGACCGGCCCGGCGAACCGGGGGAGCGGAAGCACGCTCAGGCGTTGAGCTTCTTCGCCAGTCGCAGGTACTCCCGTTCGACCAGCGCCCGGCCGTGTTCCCGCTCCAGACGGCGGACGGAGAAGTGGGCCCGGGCGACGCTTTGGAAGTGACTGGTGAAGGCGACGTTGATCGCCGCCCCGGCCGCGGCCCCGAGGATCGGCACGGCCATCGCCGCCATCTTTTCGGAGACGGTGATGCCGTAGCGGGCGGCGATCTTCGACAGAAACTTCACGACCGGCTGGGCCGCGTCGTCCGCCAGCCCCTTCGCCGCGATGCTCTTCGTCGCCGCTCCGATCTCCTGGGCGAGCACGATGCGGGTGGCGAAGTAGGCGCTGTCGTAGCCGTCGTCGGCCTTCTCGGCCCCGCCCTCCGGGATGCCGCCGCCCAGGGCGAACACGTTCAGGCACTCCAGCCGGGTCTCCAGCTTCGTCAGGTCCTCCCCGTTGGCCCGGGCGATGTCCGCCACGCTGCGGAGCATCACCGTGGTGGACAGCGGCAACTCGACCAGCGCGCTGGGCAGGCCGAACGCTCCGCCGACCATCCCCACCGCGGCCCCGGCGAGTTTGTGGGAGAGGTCCCAGCTGGCGGCCTCGGACTTCTTGTCCATCGTCTTGACGGCGACGTTCAGCGCCGCCTTCAGCGAGGCGTTCGTCACCTCTTCCACCTTGTCCTGCGCGATGTCCGGCAGGAACTCGACGGCCCGCTCGAACCGGGCCCCGAGCGCGTCGGAGATCTGCCGCAGCATCCCGCGGTACTCGAGCACCTCGACGGCGTTCTCCAGGTCCTCCAGCGCCTCCGCCGGCAACGACTCCGCCGGCAGCTCGGCGGGGGACGAGGAAGACGACGATTCAGACGCGTCGGACACGGCGGCGGCTCGCGGGGGGAGCCGTCACGATAGCCGGCCCCTCAGAACTCCGCGAACGGATCGTCCCCGGCGGGCGGGAACGGGTCCGCCGGGGTCTCGGCGACGGCGGGCGGCGCCGGACCGGCGGACTCCTCCGCGGGCGGAGGGGCCACGGGGAACGGGTCCGGCACGACCGTCTCGGGGACCACTGTTTCGGGGGCGACCGTGTCGGGGGCGCTCGGTTCGGGGGCGGCCGGCAGCGGGGCGAAGGGATCGTCGGCCGGAGCCGCGGCCGGCGTCGGGGCCGCCGCGGGGAGCGTCGCCGGGGGGACGTCCTCGGGGAAGGGGACCGGCGCCGGCGGGGGCATGTCGGCGCCGTCGGACCGGCGGCGGTTCACCTTTACCGGGTGCGTTACGTCGAACTGTCGGCCGTCGGCCGCCTCGAACCGGGCGACGAGGTGCAGCCGCTCCGGACCCGTCCCGCCGGCCGACCGCGGGGCGAGCGGCAGGCGGAAGCGGAAGCCGGCCCCCAGGGCGGTGCTCCGCCACTTCTCGGCGGCCTCGGCGGCGTCGAAGGTCCACTGGCCCACCTGCCGCCGGCCGTGCGGGGCGGAGAGGTCCACCAGTTCCAGGCTCACCGCCCCGGACGCCTTCACCGGATCGCCGCCGGCGTCCGCGGGAGCGAGCACCACGGCGAGCGTTTCGTCCCCCGGTTCCCCGTCGCGGTCCAGTCCGCCGGTCAGCAGCTTCGAGACCGTCAGCTGGGTGACGCGGCCCAGCGCCCGGGTCTGCTCCGGGGCCTCGGCGACGACGGCCCCGCCGGCCTCCAACCGGGCGCGGAGGGTCTCGGCGGAGCGTTCCGCCGCGGCGAGTTCCGCCCGGGCGTCCCGCAATTCCATCTGCGTGCGGGTCAGCACGTCCTGCGTGCGGAGCAGATCCCCCCGCAAGGCCGCGGCGTCGTCTGAGGCGGCGCAGCCGGTCAGTCCGCCCACGACCAGACCGCCGGTCAGCAGGGCGAGGGGAGCGGCGGGACGAAAGCGGCGCACGCGGCGACCCTAGAACCGCCGCGGCCGCCAGGGGAACCCAGGTTTTGGGCGGTCGGCTCTGCGGCGAACCGGGACGTCTTCACTCACCTTCACTCACCTGCGCTCTTCGAACCCCGGTCAGCTCAGCCAGCCGTTTTCCAGCAGGCCCCAGCCGCCGAGGAACAGCAGTTCGGTCGCCAGCGGGAAGGCGGGCAGGTGCCGGGCGAGGAAGCGGTTCACCGGGTCGAGCGTCGTCCCGCCGCGGGCGTCCCGCAGCCAGACGATCAGCATGCCCGCCTGGAGCACCGGCAAAAAGGCGAGCAGCAGCCGGCTGGGGGCGCCGCGGTCCCACTCCTGATCGCCCACCCAAAACCGCCCCGGGTGGCCCGGGTCGTACCGCACCGGGACGAGGTCCGATTGCCCCGGCGGCGCCCCGTGGGCGCGGTTCCAAGCCCAAACGGCCACCGACCTGGGCAGCCGATCCGGGCCGATCGTCTCCCGGTTCGGCAGGTAGGGCGGCCGCGGCAGACGGACGGTGGTCGTTCCCTCGTGCCACCGCAGGAACGGCGGCTCGGGGGCGGCGGGCAGGAAGAACCGCACCCGCAGCCGCACGTCGACGCTCCCCCGCCGGTCGGCCGGGACGCGCTCCGCGGCGACGGCCCGGCCGAAGCTCGGTTCCGCGTCCTCCCACGCCTGCCGGTCGGCCCAGAACCCGCCCAGCGTGACGCACAGGTCCGCCGCCAAACTCAGCAGCACCCCGGCGACGGCCAGCGTGCGGACGTTCTCCCCCGGCCGTTTCGAGCCCCGCCCGCCGGACCACGTCAGCCGGCCGGTGAGGATCGCCGCCGTCGTCCAGGACACGGTGGCGATCTCGCCCCACCAGCTCAGCGCCGCCAGCCAGGGCTCGGTCCGGGAAAAATCCGCCCGCCACTGCGGCCACCACAGCCAGACGACCGCCGCGCACAGGCACCACAGCGCCGCGACCGCGATCAGCCGGTTCAGGCAGGTTCGCAGGACGGGCAGAAACGCCAGCGGGTCCGGCTCCTCCTCCGGCGGCGGCGCGGGGGCGAACCGCCCGGCGGGGGGCCGGTCGTCCGGGGGGAAGGCGGCGGCGTCGAAAGCGGACACGCCGCAGTGTAGGCCGCACCGGCCGAAACGGCGCCCGCACTCGTCGATCCGGGCCCCGGGGCTGGGGGATCAACCGACTCCAAGACCCGCCGCGGCGAAAGCCCCTGGTCGGTGAAAGCCCCTCTGCGCGAGGGCGAAACGGCAGGTAGAATTGACGGTCCGCTCGCGCGCCTCCTTCGTGCTTCGCCCGTGATTCGTCGTTCGTTCGCCGTCGCCCTGACCTGCTGCGCCGCCGTCTGCGGGGGCTCCGGCGTCGCGGCGGAACGCGGCGTCGACCCCGCCGCCCTCCGGCCGCTGCTGGACCGGTTCTGCGTGGACTGCCACGGGGAGTTCTACGCGGAGAACGAGTTCCGCCTCGACGCCGCCGCCCTGGAGCTGTCCGCCGACGGCGGCCGGTTGGACGACGAGACGCTGGCGGCGTTGATCAAGGTGCACGACCGGATGAACAGCGGCGAGATGCCGCCGAAAGACGCCGGCGACGCCCCGTCCGCGACCGTCCGCGGGCACGCCGTCGCCGCCCTCGCCGAGATGCTGCACGAGGCCGACCGCCTGCGGCAGTGCGAAGAGGGCCGCACCCGCCTTCGGCGGATGACCCGCGGGGAGTTCGAGCACGCGGTCCACGACCTGTTGCACATCGACGTCCCGCTGGCGGGCCTCCTGCCGGGCGACGGCGTCGCCCACGGGTTCGACCGCACCGTCGACGCGCTGGGCACCAGTTCCGTCCTCGTCGACGGCTACCTGGAGGCGGCCGGCGTCGCGGTGGACGCCGCCGGGCTGATTCGCCCCCAGCCGGACACCGTCACCGAACGGCACAGCTACCTGACGCACAAGAAGTACGAGAACATTCGCAGACCGGGCAACCCGGTGCTGCTCGTGCTGGACGACGCCCTCGCCGCCTTCGAGCCCAACTACGCCCCGACCGAACTCCGCAGCTTTTCCTGCGAGTACCCCGGCCGCTACCGGGTGAAGGTCAGCGCCTACGCGTTCAACCACGACCCGGCCAAGGCGGAGCCGGTCGTGTACCGGGCGTTCAAAGGCGAATTCAAAGCGTCGGACCGCACCAAGACGCTGGTCGACCACTTCGCCGCCCTGCCCAAGCCGGTCGACCCGCCGGCGGACTGGGAGCCGGAGCCGGCGGAGTTCGAAGTCAGCTTCGCCGAGGGCGAGACGTTGAAGTTCGTCCCCTACGACGTCGGCTACAGGATCCGGCAGGAGACGCCGCCGCATTCCACGGAGAACGCGGTCGCGATCCGCTGGGTGGAGATCACCGGCCCGCTGATGGAGGAAACGCCCTCGCCGGCCTACCGGGCGCTCTTCGGCGACAACCCGGTCGTCTGGACGAACCGGGCGGAGTCCGAGGGGAAACACTGGATCGAGAAGACCTACGCCGTTCACTCCGACGCGCCGCACGAGGACGTCCGCCGCCTGCTGACCCGGCTGGCGACGGAGGCGTTTCGCCGGCCGCTGAAGGAGGGCGAGCTGGACGAACTCTTCGCCCTGCTGGACGAACGCCTCGACGCCGGCGTGACCTTCGGCGAGGTGATGAAGCTGGGCGTGACGGCGATCCTCTGCGACCCGGCCTTCCTCACCATCGGCGGCGAATCCGGCCGCGACGCGGACTTCGCCCCGTCGCCGGAGGGCGTGGAGCCGACCCCGCAACCGCTGGAGCCGCACGCGCTCGCCAGCCGGCTGAGCTTCATGCTGTGGGGGTCGATCCCCGACGCCGAACTGCGGGCGAAGGCGGACGACGGCTCGATCAGCGACCCGGCCGTCTACCGGGCCGAGGCGGAGCGACTGCTGGCGGACCCGAAGCACGAGCGGTTCAACCACGACTTCCTCAACCAGTGGCTCGATCTGGCCTGGATCGACGCCAGCGTGCCGGACCCCGGTTTGGCGCCGGAATACGACGAGGCGCTGCACCCGGCGATGGTCGAGGAGACCCGCCGCACCTTCGAATACATGCTGGACGAGAACCGCCCGGCCCGGGAAATCGCCGACGCCGATTGGGCGATCCTCAACGCCCGACTGGCGATCCACTACGGCTTCGACCCGGAGGCGCTGGGGCTGGACCCGGTGGGGTTCAAGAAGGTGTCGCTGCCGGCGGACAGCGTGCGGGGCGGGTTCCTCACGCAGGCGGCGATCGCCAAGGTGACGGCGAACGGCACGCACACCAGCCCGGTGCTTCGGGGACAATTCGTGATAGACGCGATCCTCGGCCAGCCGATCCCGCCCCCGCCGCCGAACATCCCCGCCGTGGAGCCGGACATCCGCGGGGCGGAGACGATCCGCGAGGTGCTCGCCGCCCACCGGGCCGACCCGGCCTGCGCGACCTGCCACAAGAAGATGGACCCGGCCGGCTTCGCGATGGAGCAGCTCGACGTGGTCGGCACCTACCGCGAACGCTACCGCCTGCCGCGGGGCCCGGGGGAGCGGATCGAAAAGTTCGTCGGCAACCGGAAGGTTCGCGTCTTCCTGGCGCTGGAGGTCGACCCCGCGGACGTCCTGCCGGACGGCCGGTCCTTCTCGAACCTGAAGGAGTTCAAGGCGCTGCTCGCCGAGGACGACCGGCAACTCGCCCGCAGTCTGGCGGAAAAGTGGTTGATCTACGGCACCGGCGAGGGCTGCGGCTTCGCGGACCGTCGGGCGATCGACGCGATTCTCGACGAGGCCGCCCCGGACGATTACGGCCTTCGCACCCTGCTGCTGGCGACGGTGTGCAGCGACGCCTTCAAGCGCCGCTGACCCGCGCCGCTGCCCCGCACACGCCGCTGCCCCTCCGTCGCCTTCTCCTCTTCTATACCCCCTCTCTGACGTCCATGTTCGCCCCCGCCGCCCGCCGCCCGTTCTCCCGACGCACGCTCCTCCGCGGCGCCGGCGTGGCGTTGGCGTTGCCGTTGCTGGAACGCTTCGCCCCGGGGGCGCTGCGGGCCGCCGACGGCCGCGGGCCGGGGCGAATGGTCTGCCTCTGCGCCACGCTGGGCCTGCACCAACCGCTGTTCACCCCGGAGGGAACCGGCCGCGACTACAAGCTGTCGCCGTACCTCGAACCGCTGGCCCGGCACCGGGACGACTTCACCGTGTTCAGCGGGCTGTCGCACCCGGAGGTCGACGGCGGGCACAGCAGCGAGGCCAGCTTCCTGACCGCCGCCCCGGACCCGGCGTCGGCCAACTTCAAGAACAGCATCAGCCTCGACCAGTACGCGCTGGACTACCTGAATCCGGACACCCGCTTCCCGCACCTGACGCTTGGGATCGCCGGGCCGAGCCTCAGCTGGACCCGGGCCGGCGTGCAGATCCCGGCCCAGAACAGCCCCAGCCAGCTGTTCGAGGCGCTGTTCCTGGACGGGTCGGCGGAACAGAAGCGGGCCCGCACCGCCGCGATCGCCGACGGCCGCAGCGTGCTGGACGTGGTCGCCGCCCGCGCCAAGCGCCTGCGCGACCGCAGCCCGGCCGGCGACCGGCGCACGCTGGATCAGTACTTCACCAGCGTGCGGGAACTCGAACGGCGGATGCAGGCCTCGGAGGCCTGGATCGCCCGGCCGAAACCCAAGGTGGACTACCCGAAGCCGACGGACGTGGAGGACCGGGCCGACTTCGTCGCCAAGCAAACGCTGATGTACGACATGATGCGGCTGGCCCTGCAAACGGACAGCACCCGGATCATCACGCTGATGCTCTCCGGCAATAACCTCGTCCCCCCGCTGGAGGGGATCGACGTGGACTGGCACAACCTCTCCCACCACGGCAAGGATCCGGAGAAGATCGCGCAGCTCCGCCACATCGAATTGGAGGAGATGCGGCTGCTGGCCGGGTTCCTCGACTCCCTCGCCGACACCCCGGACGTCGGCGGGGCGGGCGGTCGGCTGCTGGACAGCACGCTGGTGCTGTTCGGTTCGAACCTCGGCGACGCCTCGATGCACGACACGCGGAATATGCCGATGCTCCTCGCCGGCGGCTCGGCCCTCGGCGTGAAGCACGCCGGGCACCTGGCCTTCGACAAGGAGGACCACCCGCCGCTGTGCAACCTGTACGTCACCATGTTGCAGGCCCTCGGCGTGGAGACCGACCGCTTCGCCAGCGGGACCGGCACGCTGACGGGGCTGAACGTGGGATGAGCGAGCCGTTGCCCGACCCGCCCCCCGTGGCCCGGCCCGGGCAAGGCGTGCGACGGCCCCCGTCGATGAGCTGGCGGGACTTCTTCCTCACCTTCGGCGTCGCACTGCTGGTCGTCTGGGCGGTCGCGGGGGTGGGGGTCGCGGTCACGGAGGGGCGGCCGATCCACGTCGGTTTGATATGGGCCGCGTTGGTCCCGCTCTGGCTGCTGGCGGTCGTCGGCAGCCTGACCGTCGCCGGCCTCGGCGGGGCGATCTGCGCCGCGGCCGGGTTCGCGGCGGTGCGGGCCGGCCGGCGGGGGGCGGGTGGGGCGTTCGCCCTGCTGGCCGTGCTGCACGGGTTGGCGTGGCAGACAGGCGTGCTGCTGAACTGGCGGCCGGCAAAAGCCCCGGAGCTGCTCGCGGTCGGCGGCCTCGCTGCCCTGCCGCTTCTCGCCGGGCTGGGACTGCTCGCCTGGATCGCCCGCGGCGGCGGGCTGAGCGTTGACCCCGAAGCCCCGTTCGCGCGGCCCGCCGATCGCGACTGCGGCCCGCCCCTCACCACCCCATCCGCTGCATCACGCCGCAGAAGATCAGCATCGGCAGGGTGACGATCGCGACCGCCCACGGGCCCATTGCGGAGAGGGCGGTGTCGTCCAGCACGCCGCGGAACACGCCGGGGGCGTCCATCAGCAGCCAGAGGGCCTGAACCGCCGGCAGGATCATCAGGAAGAAGCGGGCGAAGGTCCAATCGTCCCACGTGACGTCGTCCACCCAGAACCGGCCCGGCCAGACCGGGTCATAGCGCACGTCGATCGCCGGCGGGTTCGGCGGGAGGGCCGCCCCGTGGATCGACCGCCGCAGCCAGCCGCTCAGTTCCGGGGAGAGGTCCGGGTTCACGGCCGGGTCGAACCGAATCCCCACCGCCCCGACGTGCGGCCCGTCGGCGGTCGGGAAGCGCACCCGCAGCCGGAGTTGTCGGACGCCGTTCTTGTCCGGCGGGCCGACCTCGACGGAGAGCGGGCGGCCGCGGACCGCCACGCTGCGGGCTTCGCCCTGGCGGTCCGCCCACGCCTGACTGACGGTCACGCCGAGGTCCGCGGTGACGCTCAGCAGCATCCCCGCCCAGGCCCACCGGGCCGCCCGCCGCCGGTCTGCGAGGGCGCCCAGGCGGGCAAACGGAACCCGCGGCGGGCCGACGCTGTTCCAAGACAGGTTCGCCCGGCCGGCCAGCAGGGCGAACAGGCACCACAGCAGCGCCACCCCGTCCCCCCACCAGCCGAGGACCGCCCGCCACGGCTCGGTGCGGCGGAACTCCAGAACCCACCAGTCCCACCACAGCCAACAGGCGAGAACGACCCCGCCGGCGAGCAGCGTCGCGTTAAACGCCCGCCGGGCGACGGAGGGAGACGCAGGCGGCGGAAACGGGCGGTTCACCCCGCCGGAAACACGTCGGAGAGCTTCAACTCGAAGCCCGGCAACACCGGCTCCCCGGGCACGACATCATCGTGGCGGAACGTCGCCGCATCGTCCGGGCCCCGCCAGACGGTCGCGGTGCGGGTGTCCGGATCCACCTCCCACACCCGGACCACGCCGGCGGCGAAGTACACCGCCCGCTTGCGACGCATCTCCTGGGCGGTGTTGCCGGGAGACAGCACCTCGACCACCAACGCCGGGGGCACGTCGCTAAAGCCCCGCGCCACCAATCCGTCCGGCCGATCCGCCGCGGGGGTGAAGGATACGTCCGGCGCCCGCAGGCCGTCGGGCAGGTTGAAGAACCCGTCGGCCCCGTGCAGGTGACCCAGGCGTCGCGGGGTCACGAAGTTCCACAGCAACGCTCCAATCGTCAGGCCGATGGAGGAGGACAGATCGCTCACGGCCTTCTCGATCAGGGTCCCGTCGATCAGTTCGTACAGCCCCGGCCCGCGGCGGTTGGCGGCTTCCCAGTCCGCGACGGTCGCCTCGCCCGGCGGCGGCTCCCGCAGCACGCGGGTCGCCGGGATCGGGCCGAACCGTTCGCTCAGATCCGCGACGGTGAGCCCCGGCCGGTAGGTGCGGCGACCCGTGGGGGCGTCCCTCTCGGGAACGTCCCTCTCGGGAACGTCCCTCTCGGGCGGCGAGACGACGGGAGCGGCGGGAACGGACATCTTGCCAGTATATCCCGGCGCGGGGGCTGGAAGGGACCGGGCGCGGACGGACCGCGAGGCGGCCGGCGGGACCGGGACCGACCGGTCTGCGTTCCACGTCTAACGGCGGCGCGCGCAGGACCCAGAACCCGCGCCTCCCCCAAACCGCCGCGTCGCCCCGTCCCCCGCGCCCCGCCGGCGTTTCCCGTGTTTCCCCCGCGCGCCGGGGGCCTGTTCGGGCCGGGGCCGGTTGTGCGGACCGTGCGGCGCGTTGAGAACCCGGCGCTGCGCTCCTACAGTTCCCGCCCGACCGTTCGCCGCGGCGCCCCTTTCAGAACGACACAGTCCATGCGCGACCCCCTCTCCAACCTCTCCGGACACGGGCTCTCCGGCGCCGGGCTCGGCGGGTTCGACCCGGCCCGCAGCCCGCAGATGAACCGCGGCGGGCCGCAACAGCAGCGCCAGATGACCATCGGGGACCTGCTCCTCGAGAACCGGATCATCTTTCTCGCCGGTCCGATCATGGACGAGTCGGCGAACCTGGCGGTGATGAAGCTGCTGTATCTCCAAAGCGAGAACCGCAAGCAGGACATCCACCTGTACGTCAACAGCCCCGGCGGCAGCGTGACCGCCACGATGGCGATCTACGACACGATGCGGTTCGTGGACTGCGACGTGTGCACCTACTGCGTCGGCCTGGCGGCCAGCGGCGGGGCGATCGTGCTGGCCGGCGGCACCAAGGGTAAACGCTACGCCCTGCCGCACGCCAAGATGATGATCCACCAGCCGCACGGCGAAGTCGGCGGGCAGGTGAGCGACATCGAGATCCAGGCCGAGGACATCCTCTCGACCCGGAACACGCTGAACCAGATCCTCGCCAATCACACCGGTCAGGACATCGAAACGATCGCCCGGGACACCGAGCGCGACCGCTACCTCACCGCCCACGCCGCCGTCGAGTACGGCCTGATCGACGAAGTCCTCCAGAAGCAACACGACGCCGAGACCTCGCCGGGCTGACGCCCGGAATGTCGGATGGGGGATGTGGGATGTCGGATGTGACGCGCAAGCGTGCGACGCCCGCCCCGGCCTGACCGTTCCGCTCTTCCGCTTGCGCGTTCCATCCCACATCCGCATTCCGACATCCGACATGACCAGCCTCGTTCCCTACGTCATCGACAAGCAGGGCCGCGACGAGCGGGCGATGGACATCTACTCCCGGTTGCTCCGGGACCGGATCGTCATCATGGGCACCCAGGTCAACGACCAGGTCGCCAACAGCCTGGTCGCCCAGTTCCTCTACCTGCAGTTTGAGGACCCGAAGGCGGACATCCACTTCTACATCAACTCGCCCGGCGGGTCGGTGACGGCGGGGATGGCGATCTACGACACGATGCAGTTCATCTCCTGCGACGTGGCGACCTACTGCCTCGGGCAGGCCGCGAGCATGGGTGCCCTGCTGCTGACCGCCGGCGCCGCCGGCAAGCGGTACGCCCTGCCGAACAGTCGGATCATGATCCACCAGCCCCTCGCCGGCTTCCAGGGCACGGCGACGGACTTGGACATCCACGCCAAGGAGGTCATCCGCACGAAGCGCCGGATGAACGAAATCCTCCAGAAGCACACCGGCCGGGACCTGGAAGAACTGGAACGGGACACCGACCGCGACAAGTTCCTCTCCGCCGCCGAGGCCGCCGAGTACGGCCTGATCGACAAGGTCGTCGAGGACCTCTCCGGCGCCGGCGTCGCTCCGTCCGGCGACTGACCGACCGCCGGCGGTCGCACGCCGGACGGCCTCCGCTGTTAGACTCACGCCGCCCGGGCGCCGTCGCGCCCGGGCGGCGTTTCGTTTGACCGCCCGGAGGACCGCGATGAGTCAGCCGACGTTACTCGTCATGCTGCTCTTCGGCGCGGGACAGACGCTGCCGTGGTTGTTGCTGGCCGGGGCGGGGCTGACGTTTGCGCTGCGGGTGCGGGGCCGGCACGGGGCCCGGTGGGCGGTCGCCGGGTTCGGCCTTTTGACGGTCTGCACGGCGGCCCGGCTGCTCGGCGAGATCTACCAGGCGTACCTCGTCACCGCGGTGGCGGCGTCCTCCATCGCGAATCTCCTCTGGACAGTGAGCATCTGGAACGCCGCCTTCGGCTTTCTCGCCCTGTTCGGGCACGTGGCCGTGCTGGCGGCGTTGGTGAAAGCGTGGCGGGCCGCGGACGCCGGCCCGGTCCCGTCGCCGAACGAACTCGTCATCTGAGCGATCAGGGCGTGCTCTACGAACTGTTCCCGCTGCCGGCCCGAATCGTTGCGGCGGCGGTCTGTCTGGGGTTGGCGTGGTGGGCGTTCGGCCGGGCGTCGGCGCCCGGCGAGCCGGACCGGCGGAAGCCGTCGGCGGTGTGGCTGTCCGGGTTCGCCGCGGCGTGGCTGGTCTTGGCGGGGGACGGGTTCGAGTTCCTGTTCAGCCGCCACGCCCGCGAATGGCTGCCGGTCGTCGCGGTCGGGATCGCGGGCAGTTGGTTCGTGCTGAGGGGAACCCGCGGCACGCCGGCCGGGCGGCGCTTCGCCGCCGGGGCCGTGCTCCTGATGATCGCCGCCCCGTTCCTGTCGCGGCTGGCGCCGGTGTTGGAGTCGGTCTTTCGTCTCTCCGACCGGCTCGCCGCAGCCGCCGGCGTCCAGCCGTGGGAGCTGGAGGATTTCGTCGGCGAGGGGCTGGGCTGCGTCGTGACGATGATCACGGCCGGCCTGATCGCCTTCGCGGCGTGGCGCCCGCCGTCCGCGGAGCCGTTCTCGGAGCCCGTATCCCCGACGGAGGCGTGAGGGCATGACGTACGACCAAACCGTGCTCGCCTTCGCCTTCACGCGGCTGGCGATTCTGATCGGCGTCGGCCTCCTGCTGACCGCGGGCGCCCGCCGCTGGCGGGACGACCGGGCGGTCGCCGGGTTGTTGTGCGCCGCCGGTGTCCTCCTGCTGCTCCGTCACGCCGCCGAGTTCCCGACGGACGGCGGCGGCTGGGGGCGCCGGTCGGCGTTCCAGCTGTGGGTCCGGCGCTGGCCGGGATGGGAGGACGAGCTGCACTGGGCGCTGTTCGCCCTGCTCCCGGCATCCGCGGCCTGCGGGTTGGGGGCCGCGTTCCTGCGACGCCGGCCGGAGCCGGGTCGGCCGGAATCGGGTCGGCCGGCATCGGGTCGGCCGGAGCCGGGGCGGGCCGTGGCGGAAACGGCGCCGCACGCGGGGGCGATCTCGTGACGTTGCCGGAACCGCTCCCGCTGTGGCTTGCCGTACCGGCCGCGGCGCTGGTCGTGGGGACGGCGTGGTGGGCGTTCGGCCGGGCGGACGCCCCGCGGCGGCGGCCGTGGGTCGTGTGGGCCGCCGGCGGCGCCGCCTGTCTGCTCGTGCTCTGGACCGCCGGGTTCGGCTATCTGCTGGAGCGGGACGAACTGATCTGGTGGCCGGTGTCGACGGTCGGGCTGGCGTTCGGCTGGTTCGCCGCCCGGGGGCGGTGGGGCGCGCACGCGTTGGCCCCCGACGCCCGCGGGCTGCTCGCCGGAGTCGCGGCGCTGCTGTTCAGCGCCCCGCTGTTCGCCGTCACCGCGGGCGTCTTACAGACCCGGCGGGAGACCGAGTGGGCCGTCCAGCGGCGCCTGACCGGGACGATGGGCGAGGTCTGGTCCATGGTCGTCGCGGACGTCCCCGGCCGGGCGGCGGTCGGGGGCGTCTGCGCCCTGGTCGCCGTCGCCGCCCTGCGAACCGCCCGCGGCCGGAACGAACCCGCCCCGACGTCGGGGGGCGAGACATGAGAGCCGACCCGTTCCCCACCGACCTGCTGCTCGCGTTCGTCTTCGTCAACCTGCCGGTCGCCGCGGGGCTGGCCGCGCTGCTCTGGGCTGCGGTGCGGCTGCGGGCGACGGACCGGCTCGCCGCCGCGCTGCTGGCGGTCGCGGCCGGCATCGTCCTGATCGAGACCTGCGAGGACTTCGTCTGGGAACTCCTGTTCTGGCAGGACTTAACCTGGAGCACGACGCGCTGGCAGTTCCGCCTTTGGTCCGATGGGTGGGTCGAGTCCCCCCGTCTGCTGGCCTTCGCCGCCGCGTGCGGGTTGGCGGCGGTGTGGCGGTGCGGGCGTCCCGCGGCCGGGGGGGCGGCCGAATGAGTCTGTGGGAGGGCGAATTGACGACGGTCGGGATCTGGTCCTGGTGGTTTGTGATCACCACGGCGACGATCGTGTTTGGCATTCGCGGTTGGCGGCGGGGGGCGCCGGGCGGCCGCTGGGCGTTGCTGGCCGGGGCGCTGGGACTCGGAACCGGGCTGGCGCCGTGGGCGACGGGGCTGACGCTCTTTTTGGCGGGCTGGAAGGAACCGGCGCTGAGCGCCGCGATGACCGCCGCGGCCTATTACGCCGCCCCAGTGCTGTGGGCCGGATCGCAACTGGCGGTCGTCGCCGCCGTCGCGGCGATGTGGCGGACGCTGGACCGCGTCCGCCCGCCGGGCGGTTCCGACCGGGAGGGGCGCCATGCAGCCGGCTGACGCAGTGGCGTTACGGTTCGCGGTCGGCGTCGGGCTGGCGGCGGTCTGGATCATTCCGCTGGTCGCGGCGGGCCGGCGGCGCGGCGACGCCTCCGGCCGTCCGCCGGGGTGGCGGACGTTGATCGCGGCGGGGGCCAGCGGACTCGCCGCCGGGGCGCTGACGATCGTCGCCGCCTACCTCTGGTCGCCGGAGGCCAGCAACCGGTGGGGGGGCACGGCCCGCCAGCAGGACGCCGCGGAACGCGCGGCCGCCCTGCTCACCGCCGCGGCCCAGGGACTCTGCCTGCTGGCGTTGATCTTCGCCTGGCGGGGCTGGGAGTCGACCGGGCCGCTCGACGCTCCCGACCCGCCCGCCGCGGACGAGGAGCCAAACCCCCTCGACGCCCCCTTCCCTCCGAACGAGTCGACCGCATGAACGACCGGCTGACGGCCGCCGTGATCGGCGGGTGGTGCGTGCTGTGGTTCGCGGCGGCGGCCGCGCCGGGGTTCGCTGGCTGGCATCGGCGGGACGCCGGGTTGCCGGGCGGGAAGCGGGCGATCGCCGCGGCGCTGTGCGGGTCGGCGCTGCCCGCGTTCCTCAGCGCGTTGTGCGTCGTGCGGGCCGTCTGGGCGGACGACGCCCCGATCTGGCTGCACCCCGAATTCGCGTGGCGGTTCGAGGTTGCCGCGATCGGATTGCCGGCGCTCTGGATCGTTTCGCTCGGTCTGATCGTCTCCGCCGGGGCCGCGG
Organism: Alienimonas sp. DA493; assembly: GCF_043951915.1. Lineage (NCBI taxonomy): Bacteria > Pseudomonadati > Planctomycetota > Planctomycetia > Planctomycetales > Planctomycetaceae > Alienimonas > Alienimonas sp. DA493. The sequence continues at coordinate 16,921 of NZ_JBINJD010000092.1, forward strand.
CCACGTCCGCCGCGGCGCCGGAGCCTCCGCGGCGCCGAAAGGAGCCGGGACGATGAACGACCGCTGGCTCGTCCCGCTGTCGATGGCCACCGCGGGGGCGCTGGCGGGGATCTGGGCGGCCGGACTGGCCGTCGCCTATCTGCAGGGCGAGGGGGCGGCGGAGCGTCCCCCCGGGACGCGGCGGCGGATCGTCGGGGGAGCGCTCGGCCTGTCCTTCGCCACACTGCCGCTCCTCGCGCCGACGCTGCGGGACGGGGCGGCGTGGGTCTTGGCGGGGTGCGTCGTCGTCACCCAGCAACTCGCCGCGGGGCTGACCTTCGCCGGCACCCTGGCGGCGTGGCGGGCGGCCGAACGGCGGGAACCCCTTGCGGTTCCCCCGCCGGGGGACGTTCCGGGAGCGGGGGACGACGGGGGGGCCGCGGGTTAGGCTCGCGTGGTTCCGTCCCCGCCCCGTCGGCCGTCGCATGTTCGCCGCCGCCCCGCCGCCGGAACCCGCCGTCGTCGGGAGAGCGGGATGATATTCGCCGGGTTGTTCGTCGTGCTGCTCGGCGGGATGTGGGTCCTCAACTGGGCCGCCGTGGTCCTGCTGACCGGGGCGCTGGGCCTGCGGCGCCGCCGCTGGGGTACGCCGGGCGGCGGGTGGGCGCTGGCCTCCGCGGCGCTGCACGCGCTCGCGGCGGTCGGGATCGTCGTGTGGCTCGGGCTCGGGACGGTCGTCGTCGGTCCGGCCGGCGACGGGGCGGAGGCGCTGCTCATGGTCTCCGTCGCGGCGCTGCTCGCGCTGCTCGTCGCGGCCCACGCGACCCTGGTCCCCGCCCTTTGGGCGGCGTGGCGGGCGGCCGACCTCGCGACGGCGGGCCGGGGCGACGTCCCGGCCGACGTCGCCCCCCTCGACGCCGCCCCGACCGGGGGGCCGTCGTGAACGACGAGGGCGTCGTCCTGTTGATGATCACGTTCGTGCTGGCCGGGTTCGTGCTGGCCGGGCTGTGGATCGTCACGTTCGTCTGGGCGGCCGCCCGGCGGGGCGTGCGCGGCGGATCGGACCGGGCGGCGGGGGCCGGGCGGGTGATGCTCGGCGCCGGATTCGGGGCGGCGATGGGCGTCGTGCTGGGGGGCGGCGGGGCGTTGGGGCTCGTCGAGGCGACCGGCGGCCGCGTGGATCTGCCGGAGGAGTTCGCCCTGTTCCTGCTCGCCCTCCCGGTGGGGGCGGTCGTCTGCCCGGGGCTCGTGCTGTGGGGGCTCGTGGCGGCGTGGCGGGTGGCGGAGAAGGACCCGGTCGACCCGCGGGACGTCGCCGCCGCCGCGGCGGGCGGCGGCGGGAAACTCGACGCCCTGGACGCCCCGTTCGACCCGCCGGCCGCGGACCGGGGGGGGCGGGGGTGAGAGATCCTGCGATCCTCGTCGGCATCCTGCTGATCGCCCTCGGGATAGCCGCGGCGCCGGGCTGGCTGGGAATCGTCGGCGCCGGCCGGTGGCGGCGGGGCACGGCGGGCGGTCGGCTGGCGGTCGCCGCGGCGGCGCTACTGACGCCCTTCGCCGTCTGCCTGCTCTGCGGGGCCACGGTCTCGGTCTGGATGGCGTTCTCGCAGACCGCGATCATGCCCTGGTGGATCGATGTCCTGCAGGAGGCCCTCGACGACGCGGTCCCCTACGCGACCGCCCTGTTCCCCCTCGGGCTGGCGCTGGTCGCCCTGGCGGCCCGGGCGGCGTTGGTCGCGGCCTCCCGCCGGCTGGCCGAGAACGCCGAACCGGGGAGCCCACCGTGAGCGGCGAAGCCCTGATCTATTTGATGGCCGCCATCGTGGTGGCGCTGGGGGCGGCGTGGACCCTGCTGCTGTGCGGCTGCGTCCGCCGCCGGGGCGAGCCGATCGCCGGTCGACGCTGGCTCACGGCGGCCGGCGCTTGCGGGGCGGTCGGCCCGGCGTGCGGGGTGGCGCTGATGTTCCTCGCGGGGCAGACCCGGCAGACGATGGAGCAGGTCGAACTCGAACAGGCCCTCATCCTGCTGCTGGGCGTCTCGCAGCTGTTCGCGCTGTCGTTCGCCCTCTGGGGGCTGCGGAGCGTGTGGCGTCAGACGGAGGGGTGGGGCCAACGCTAAACTGATTCGCCCCTTCCGCCCGCCCGCCCGTCGTTGATGCCGTCACCCCTTCCTTGCACCCGCCGCGCCGTTCTTGCCGCGGGGGCCGCGGGACTCGCCGCCGCGGCGTGGCCGAGGTCGGCGGCGGCCCATCCCAGTCACGGCGGGATCGTGCCGGACCTGCACCTGCGGTTCGCCGAACCGATCATGCTGACGCGGTTCGACGTGGTCGCGGTCGACGGCACGCCGGCCGTTCGCGTGACGGACGCCGACGGCGGCGTCGGCGTCGTTCCGGCCCACGGCAAGCTGGCGGACGTGCGGTCGCTGTTCGACCGACTCGCCGTGCCGTACTTCGTCGGGACCGACGCCCGCGATCTGCCGGAGCGGATCGACCATGCGGACACCGCGGAGCGGCACTACAAGTACGTCGGAATGCCGTTCTGGAACGCCGTCGCCCACTGCGAACTGGCTGTCTGGGACCTGCTCGGCCGGCGGGCCGGGGTGCGGTGCACCGACCTGCTGGACCGCCGGCGCCGTCGGCGGCTGAACGTGTATCTCTCCCGATTCGATCGGGACACCACCCCGCAGGAGGCCGTCGAGCAGGCGTCCGAAGATCTCGCCGCGACCGGGGCGACGGCGGTCAAGTTGAAGGTCGGCGGCCGGATGCACACCACCCCGGAGCAGAACGCCCGGGACGTGGCGATGGTCGCCCTGGCCCGGCAGACGTGGGGCGACGACGTGGAGATCCTCCTCGACGCCAACGGCAGCTACACGGCCGGCGAGGCGGTGCGGGCGGCGACGCGGTTCGCCTCCTACGGCGTCGGCTTCCTGGAGGAGCCCTGCGACTGGCGGGACGTGGAGGCGACCCTCCGCGTGCGGGAGCAACTCGACGCGAAGGGCGTGCGGCTGGACCTCGCCGGCGGGGAGCAGGATTCGATGCTGACCCGCTGGCGGCGGTTCGCGGACCTCGAGCTGTACCGCCCGATGCAGCCGGACCTGTACTACGTCGGCGGGGCGATCCGCCTGCTGACGGTCGCCCGCCTCGCCGACGCCGCCAAGCTGCCCCTCGCCCCGCACGCGCCGCGGGCCGGCCTGGCGGCCTATCCGGACACGATGGTCCGGGCGACGATCCCGAACCTCGGCCGCTACCAGGAGTACGTCCGCAGCCCGGAGGTGACCGACGGCACGGTGCCCGTCCCCGACGCCCCCGGCTGGGGCCTGCCGTGGGACGACGCCGCGGTGAAGGCGGCCGCGGGCACGGCGTGAACTCCGTCTTCCCCTCGCCCACTTTTGGGGGAGAGGGAAGAAGAGGGCGATGCACCTCTCTTTAACGCCCGCAGACCTCGTCCTCCCCTCGCCCCCCTTTTGGGGGAGAGGGGCCGGGGGTG
>NZ_JBINJD010000093.1:0-19950 GCF_043951915.1 Alienimonas sp. DA493
CCCCGGCGCCGGGGCAGGATCTGGACGACATCCTCGGCCGCATCAAGGAGTTCCGGCAACTCCGGGAGCGCTGGGAGGAACTGGAGGACCGCGGCGACCGCGGGCGGGACCGCGACCGGGAAGCGGAGGCCCAGCGCCGGAACGGACCGGACCTGCGACCCGGCCCCGGATCGGGCCCGCCGTCGGGGCTGTACGGACCGGGGGGAGCCGGCCGGCCGGGGGCGTACGGGCAGGCGCCGGGGCGGTCGGGCGCGTACGGGCCGCCGAACCCGTACGGGCCGTCGTCGCCGTACGACGCGTGGCAGGGCTCCCCGTTGGCGCAGGGTCCGTACGGGCAGAACGTCGTGCAGCCCGGTCGCCAAGCACAGGGATCAGCGGACCGGACGACCTACGTGATGTGGAACCCCGGGCTGCGGCCGGGCGTTTACGCCATGGACGGAGCGCCTGGCGGAGCGGTCCGGGTGGAAGTCTTGGCTGCGGACGAGGTGGACCGCAGCCGGCGCCGCATCGAGGCCCGGCGGGAAGCGGAGGCCGCCGCGGCTCAGGCTCAGGAGGAAGCGGTCCAGGCGCTGGAGGCGATGATCAGCCCGCTCCGCGACCTGCGGTACGGGCTCACGTACTTCTCCGTCGTCCGCGGCGGAGTGGAGGCCGCTCAGGCTCAAACCGGGCTGGCGACGACCGTCAACGATCGATTGATGCGCTCCCTCGCCGCCCTAAGCCCCTCGTCCGTCACGTTCGCCTCGAACGACCCGTGGTCGCGTCCCAAGAGCGGCGGAGACGGGGCCGAGCGGCTGACGACCTGGACCGATCCGGCCTGGGCCGAGGCCGAAGAGGAGATCCGCCTGTACGCCCGCGACCTCCAGGATCTGACTCGCACGGTCGCCCCGATGTCCGACTTCTTCGCGGTGAAGACGCGGCAGTTAGACCGTCTCCGCGGTCAACTCCTGACAGCGCTGGACCGGCTGCGGGCGGCCCGGAACCAATTGCGGCGGCCGGGCGTGGGGCCGTGGCCGGGCGAGGCCGGTGACGGCCGGGCCGCGGGGGGCGAAGATCGCCTCCGGCTGTACGCCCTCGCGGCCCGCCTCACAGAGCAGACAAGCTATCTCAAGTCCGCCGTGGCAATGGACCCGCTGCGGCCCGTGATCGACGCCGGCCGCGGCGCCACGCTGATGGACCTGGCCGAGCGGGTGGACGCAACGGCCCGCGACCTCGCCGCAGCCTTGGCCGAGGGGGCGGACAACCAGTCCGTGTCCGCCGCCGACGCCGCCTTCGAGTCGGCATGGGCGGATTGGAACGCCGCAACCGGAGACGCCGCTCGTCCACGCGCCGGGAGCGGTTGGGACGGTCGGATCGGTCAGCAGAAACTCCTCGCTGACGACCTGACGGCCGGCGGGGACGGGGTCGCGGAAGCCGCGCAGCGGGTGGAGCTCGTCCACGAGGCGCTGCACGACGCCGTGCCGCGGGTCGGCCCCCGCGGGGACGGCGGGGCCGGGGCCGTGGCGAACGCCGCCCGCACGGCCGAACGGGCGGCGACCGCGTTCGAGGCGGCCCTCCCGCGGGCGGACCTCCGCGTATTGGGCGGCCAGTCCCGCGACCGGTTCGTCGCGGCGATCCAACAGCTCTCGGCGGCGACGAGCTACTACGTCCGGATCGTCGAAGCGGCCCCGATCGGCTCGGCCAGCGAACGCCGCGCCCGCGGCGTGGTCGAAGCGGCCGTCACGGAATCCTTCAGCGGACTGGAGGCGATCGCCAACTCCGGCCGCCGGGACGGCGCCGCCGCGGCCGCCCGCGATCTCGTCAATGCGCTGGAGACCTGGCGGTCCGCCGTTCGTTTCGCGAACTGACCCCCCGCCATCGTGTCCGCCGCCCGCCCGTCCCGCCCCGTTCTCCGTCGGGGGGACGCTGTTGGTCGCGGTTCTCATGGCGATCGGGCTGCGGTGGGAGGGGCGCCGCTGGCTGGACGACTCCGGCCGAGTCCTGCCGTTCGTCGCGGCGCCGGACTCCCCGGAGACCAGCCAGCACCTCGCCGACCCGTACACGTTCACCCACCTGCTGCACGGGGTGGCGCTGTACTGGCCGCTGGCCTGGACGGCCGGCCGGTTGCTGCCGGCCTCGCTGCGGGAGCGCCGGCCGGCGTTCGTCACGGCGGCGGCGTTCGTCGCCTGCGCCGCGGCGGAGGCGGGGTGGGAATTGCTGGAGAACTCCCCGGCCGTAATCGACCGCTACCGGACGGACACCGCGGCGCTGGGCTACCGCGGGGACGCGATCGTCAACTCGCTCGGCGACCTCGCCGCCTGCCTGACCGGCTTCCTGCTGACCCGGCGGATCGGGGCCACGGCCTCCGTGATCGTGTTCCTGCTGGTCGAACTCGCCCTGCTGATCGCGATCCGCGACGGCCTGATCCTCAGCGTGCTGATGCTGCTCGTCCCGCTGGAGAGCCTGCGGGACTGGCAGGCGGGGCGGTAGCGGCTTTCTCGCCGGAGCGTTCCGTCCAATACCAGTCCGGAGCGCAAGCTCCGGCCGTGCGTTCTCCAACCGCCGGCTGCGCCGACGGCCGATGCTTGCGCATCGGGCTGGTAATCGCTGCGAGGCGCGACCGAGGCACGCCGGCCCGCCCCCGCCCGACTCAGGGGGTTTGCAGGACGAAGCGGCGGAAGCGGACGGTCATCGGGCCGCCGGAGTGCATCTGCAGGCCGATCATGCCCTCCTTGCGGCCCTCCGGATCGACCAGATCCACGCTGGGGGCGCCGTTGATCCAGGTGCGGACGCGGTCGCCCTCGGCGCTGATGCGGTAGACGTTCCACTCGCCGGGCTTCAGGGCGTCCTCGGCGCTCGTCTGGTCCGGCTTGCCCTCGGCGGGGTAGAGCATGCCGCGGCCGTTCTCCTCGTAGAGCTTGCCCCACCAGCCGGCACCGGCGTCGGCCTGATAGCCGCGCATCTCGCTGTCGGGGCCGGGTTTTTCGCCCTCCTCCTCGGCGATGCGGACGCTGCGGAACTGGATGCCGCTGTTGGCGTCGTTGGGGGTGAGCTTCATCTCGAAGGTGAGGTCGAAGTCGCCGAAGGTGCGGTCGGTGGTGAGGAAGGTGTTGTGGTCCAGCCCCTCGGAGACGCCGACGATCGTGGGCACGTCGTCGATCATCTGCACGGACCACAGGTCCTTCTCGCCGGTCCAGCCGTCGAGGGTCTTGCCGTCGAACAGCGGGGGGACGTCCCCGCCGAGTTCGTCATTCGGGGCGGCGGCCGGGCCGTCCTGCGGCTCGCCGCCGACGCAGGCGACGGGGGCGAGGGCGAGGGCGAACGCCGCGAACAGCGGCGCGAACGGGCGAAACGGAGAGCGCATGGCGACGCGGGGAGATGCGGGGGACGGGGCGAACGCCGCGAGCGTAGCCGGTCCGCCGCCCCGTCGCCTCTCCTTTGCCCCGAACCCGATTCGCCCGGGCCGCCGCGCTCGGGCCGCCGCGCTCGGAGGCGCCGCGGCCGGGCGTGCCTCGGGCGCGGCCGGGCTCAGGCGGAGCGGCGGAGGGCGACGGCGCAGATGTCGTCGGTCTGGGGGCCGCAGCCGGTCCAGGCGGCGACGTCGGCGCAGACGGCGTCGATCACGTCGGCGGCGGCGCCGGCGGTGCGGCCGTAGACCGCCGCCAGGCGCTCGCGGCCGTACAGGCCCTTGGCGCGGGCGTCGAGCTCCTTGCCCGCGTCCCTCCCTCCCGGGGAACGGTCGCCGGCGCCCTCGCGGACGGCCTCGGTAATGCCGTCGGTGAAGATCAGCGCCCCCTCGCCGGGCCGCAGCGTGCGGCTGGCGACCTCGAACCGCTGCTCGGCGTCGATGCCCAGCGGCATCCCCCCGCTGACCTCGTCCAGCGGCTCCACGGAGCCGGAGGCGGTGCGGACCAGCGGAGCCATGTGGCCGGCGTTCACCGCGTACAGGCAGTGCGTGCGGGGGTCCAACAGCAACATCACGCAGGTGATGAAGCGGTGCCCCATCGGGCCGGCGGTCAGCTCCCGGTTGAGCCGCCGCAGGGCGCTGGACAGGACGTCCGGGCTTTTCTTGCCGGCGGCGCCGAGCAATTGGGCCCGGGCGGCGGCGCTCAGGCGGGCCATCAGCAGGGCCGCCGGCACGCCCTTGCCGGCCACGTCGCCCAACGCGATCGCCAAACGGCCGTCCGGCAGGGGGATGTAGTCGAAGTAGTCGCCGCCGACGCTCTGGGCGGACTCGTAACAGTCGGCGAACTCGTACCCCTCCAGCGGCGGGGGGGCCTGCGGGAGGAAGCCCTGCTGGATGTGGGCGGCCAGTTCGAGGTCGCGTTCGGCCTCGCGGCGGCGGGCGGACTCGAGCGTCAGCCGGGCGTTCTCCGCGGCCAGGCCGATCGGCACGGAGACCGCCCGCAGCAGGTCGAGGTCGTCCTCGGAGAACTGCCGGGTCGGGTCGGCGGTGTCGAGTTGCAGCACGCCGAAGGGCGTTTCCTCCCGGCCGTGCAGCGGGATGCAGACGACGCTGCGCAGTTGCAGGTCCGCTAGGCTGCTGGAGGCGTCGAACCGGCTGTCGCCGCCCACGTCCAGGCTGAGGATCGCCTCGCCGGTCTCCATCACCCGCTTCACGATCGTGCGGCTGATCCGCACCTCCTCGCCGCCGTCCCCCTCGTCGTCGAGCGCGGCCGGATTCGATCCCAGCGCCGGACGGGTGCGGGTGGCGCGGACCGTCGGTTCGGCGCCCGGTTCCTCGGCGAGCATCACGAACCCGCGGTCGGCCTGCGGGAACGCGTTGAACAGGGAGGCCAGCGTGCGGTCCAGCACCCGGTTCAGCCCGTCGCTGCCGACGAGGTCCCGGGTGATGGAAAGCACCGCCCGAAGCTTCGCCTCCGGATTGACGTCCAGCCGGTAGCCGCCGACGCGGGTGGCCGGCAGCGCCGCGAGCACGCCGGCGGCCTCGTCGGTGAACTTGTAGTCGTAGTGCGAATCGGTGTCCGACGTCTTCGGCCGCGTCCGCCCGGCCGCCCCGCCGGCGGCCGCCGGCTGCGGCAGCTTCTTGCGGGTGGTGTCGTCCTCGTCCGCCTCGTCGTCGAGGGCGGCGTCCTCCTCGGCGGCGCCGTGCCGGTCGGTGGGGGAGTTGAAGCCGTCGGGCGGCCGGTGGGCGGCGCCCTCGACCGTCGCCCCGTCCGGGTCGCCGTCCCCGCCGGCCCGGTCGGAGAAGGGCGGATCGACGGTGACCATCGCCGGATCGTCGGAGCCGTCCGTGTCGTTGACGCCGGGATTCGAATCGAGCACGGAGTCGCCGGAGCCGGGCTCGTCGTCCGCCTCCGGCGGGGGCGTGGTGGCGACGAACCGCAGCGTCACGTCGCAGATGACGATCTCGTCCCGGTCCCGCAGCTTCACGCGGCCCTGCACCGGTTCGCCCCGCAGCAGCGTCGCGTTCCGGCTGCCGAGGTCCTCCAGGTAGAACCCGCCGCCCTCCGCGGCGTCCCCGCGGGTGATGCGGGCGTGCCGACGGCTGACGGTGGGGACGTCCAGCGTCACCTCGCAGTCCGGGTAGCGGCCGATCGTGAGGCTGGAATAGCCGTCCGGGCCGCCGAGCGGGACGTACCGCACCGGGCCGCCGGAGTCGTCGCGGCCGGATTTGCCGGCGCCGGCGGAACTCCGTTCACGAACGGCGGAGCCGGTGACGGCGGCGGGCTCCGCCCCGGTCGGCTCGATGCGGAGGTGAGGCACCGGGGGCGGACCCGAACGGGACTCTGTGGACGACGGGGAAACGCTGCGACGGCGAACGCCGCCGGACCGTCAGCGTAACCGCTCGCCCCCACCGTCGCACCCGCCGTCGGTGCGGACGTTCAGTCCCCGCCGACCGGCCCTGAACGGTCCGCTTCCCCCGATTGGAAACGCGCGATCGACGCTTCGGGTTCGCGCTGAGACGGGGCTGCCGCCGGCGGGTCCCCCGTGCCGACGGCGGCGCCGCGCCGGCCGGCGACGACGTCGGCGCTCAGCGTCCGGATCTGCCGGACCATCGTGGTGTAGCGGAACGGGTCGGTGAACCGCCGCCGCCCCTCGGCGCCCAGCCGCTCCCGCAGCGCCGGGTCGGCGGCGAGGGCGGCGAGGGCCTCGGCGAGAGCCGACACGTCCCGGGGGGGGACGAGGAACCCGGTTTCGTTCGTGAGGCACACCTCCTTCGCCCCGTCGGCGTCGAACGCCACGACCGGTTTGCCGCTGATGAGCCCCTGCGGCAACACCCGCGGCAGACCCTCCCGCAGCGAGGCGTGCACCACCAGATCGCTGGCGTGCAGCAGTTCGGGGATGCGGTCGGTCGGCACCAGCCCGGTGAAGACGAACCGCTCCGTCAGCCCGACCGCGGCGATGCGGCGCTCCAACCCCTCCCGCAGCGGGCCGTCGCCGATCAACAGGTACCGCAGGTTCGGCGCCCGGTCCTTCAGCAGGGCCGCGGCGTCGACGAGGAACTTCTGCCCCTTCAGGTCGCTCAGGCGGGCGACCTTGGCGGCGACGACGTCGGTCGGCCCGAAGCCCAGTTCCTCCCGCACCGTCTCCCGCGGCCGGGGCGGGTTGAGGAACGGTTCGACCAGCATCCCGCTGCGAATCGTGGTGAACCGCTCCCGCGGGGCGATCCCGGCGGCGACGTACTGGTCCGTCATCGCGTCGGCGACGCTGATGAAGTGGGCCGTTTTCGGCCCGGCCCAGCGCTCGGCGGCCCGGAAGGCGGCCCGGCTGACGGGGTTCTGGAAGGGGTGGAAGCTCGGCCCGTGGACCGTGTGAATCGCGGGGACGCCGGCCTTCTCCGCCCCGGCCCGGCCCAGCACGCCGGCCTTGCCGGAGTGCGTGTGCACCAGGTCCGGCTGCAACTCGGACACCAGCCCGGCGAAGCGCCGCATCGCGGCGGCGTCGGCCCACGGCCGCAGGTTCCGCACCAACCCGGGCAGTTCGATCACCTCGAACCCGGCGGTTCGCGCCCGCTCCATCAGCGAGCCCTCCCGCCCCAGCCCGGGGCCGGTCACCAGCGTGACGCGATCCCCCGCGGCGTGCTGGCCCTCGCAGGTCAGCAGGGTGTTCTCCTGCGCCCCGCCGAGGATCAGCCGGGTGATGAAGTGAAGCACGTGCATGGCGAAGAGGGTAGCGCCCTTCCCCCCTCGCCCCCTTTTGGGGGAGAGGGGGGCAGATTTACGCCGCTTTCGCCAGCATGCCGCGGCCGGAGCGGGTGACGCGGTACCGCACGCCGGCGGCGACGTTGGAGAGGTCCACGTCCAAGGCTCCGGCGGCGAGCAGCAAGCCGTGCAGGTCGGCGGCGTCGCCGTCCTCGTCGACCTCTGCGCCGTCCGCCTCGCCGACCGTCTGCGGGGCCAGCCGCGGTACGGCGATCGGGGTGCGGCGGGCGGGGGCGTCGCTCTCCTCCTCGTCGGCGTCGTCCTCTGCGTCCAACTCGGCCGCTTCGTCGGCGGCGGTCGCGTTGTCGGCGGCGGCCGCGTCGTCGGCGGCGGCCTGGGCGGCGCGTTCTTTGGCGGCCTCTTTCACGGCGGCGTCGTACGCGGCCAGCAGGGCCAGGGCTGCGGGGGACAGGGCGAAATCGTCGGCGAGCAGGTCCATGCCCCCCGGTTCGGACCGCCGCCGCGGCGGCGCCCAACGGCCGGCCGCGCGCCCGCACCGTCGGCGCGAATCGCCCTGAAAATCAGATGTTCACTGCGGTCCCGATTCAAGATCGGGCGCCCGCGGCACGGCGCCGTTCGTGCGGGAACGAAGGATTGAGCCGGGAAATCCGCGGGCGCCGCCCACGCGGGGTGAAGGCGGGCGGGCGAATCGTCCGATGCCACCGCTACGACCCGACCCTCGGGCCGCCCCCGCATCCCGGGGACGCTCCCCGCCGGCCGCACGCCGGGCCGGGACCGTTTCCCGCCGCCGCTGAGTCCCGAACGGACGCCCCACACCGATGTCGCTTCCGACCTCGCGGACCGCCCGCGCCCTCGCCGCTTCCGTCGCCCTGTGCGGCGGCGCCGTCGCTTCCTTGGGGCTGACCGGCTGTCAGGCCAGCATGGCCGGCCAGACGCTGCCCAGCCCGTATTACCTGCGGGACGACGTGCAGTTCTTCCCCGCCGGGCCGGAGTTCCAGTTCCCGAACCAGGTCCGGGCGATCGAGGAATATCAGCTCGAAGGCATCGGCGGCGGCGCCGACGGCCCCGCCGATCCGATCGGCCCGGTGAACTGAGCCTGCGGCTCTGAAGCTCCAAATCTCAAGAAACAAGAACCAAAGGACGGCTGCGGCCGCTCAGCTTTGGTTCTTGTCCTCTTGGGGGTTGGAATTACCGGCCCTCAGCCGGCTCGCCACCGCGGTGTCCAGGAACATCTGGCTCGCGTGGTAGAGCAGCATCGGGAAGACCGCCAGCGGGACGCCGCGGCCGGGGCCCAGCAGGTTCGGGTCGCCGAACATCGCCGGGCTGACCGCGACCAGCAGGCCGATCGGCAGCGTCTTCTGACTGCCGGCGAACGCGCAGGCGATCTGCTCCCCCCGCCCGAAGCCCAGCAGGCCGCCGCCGAGGAACGCCACGCCCATCGCCAGGCTGTGGACGAACACGCAGCAGGCCCCCACCCAGGCGACGGCCCCCGCCAGCCGCAGGCCGCCGTCGCCCTCGGTCACGCCGAGGTCGTCCAGCGTGCGGCCGGCCTTCGCCGCCCCGGTGAAGACGATCCCGAGCACGAGGAACAGGGCGAGGTTCCCCCACAGCGCCCGCCGGCCCGCCGCCAGCCGGCCGACCGCGGGGATCGCCCGCACCGCCTGCCCCACGGCCATCGGCAGGGCGGCGGTGAGCAGCAGTCGGACCATCAGGGCGGGCACGTCGAACTCCACGCTCCGCCCGGTCGTCACCAGCAGCGTCGCCGGAATCGTCAGGAAACACAGCCCGTTCGTCAGCAGGGTGACGAGCAGGCTGACCGCGTCGTTCCCGCCGGCCTGCCGGGTCCAGACGCTCGCCCCGGCCATCGTGCAGGCGCTGGCGGCGGCGATCATCAGGCCCAGCCGGAAGTCGATCAGCCCCTGCGTGTAACTCAGCGGCCAGGCGAGCAGCGGGACCAGCGCCACGTTGCACGCCGCCGCCCACAGCACCGGGCCGGGCTTGGACAGCGCCGCCCACAGTTTGCCGCTGTTCAGGCTGAAGGCCATCAGGAACAGCACCGCCGCGGTCAGCAGCCGGGCGTCGAACCAGTCGCCCGGCGGCCCCCAGGCCGGCGGCGTGCTCTCCGGGTTCCAGCCGATCGCCGCCCCGCCGGGGATGACCACGGCGAGGGCGAACAGGAACCAGTGCTGCTTGAACGCCGCGACGAACCAGGCACGCGACGAAGTCCCCTCGGGCGAGCGGGGGGCCTCAGCCCCCTGAACGTTCGGATCGCTCACTCGGCCGCGTCGCTTTCGGTTCCCTCGGCGGTCTCCGGCTCCTCGGACGACGCCCCGGTTTCGTCGGACGTTTCCGAGGACGCGGCGGGCTCACGCCCCCCGCTCGCCTCGCCGTTCGCCCCGCCGTTCGCCCCGCCGTTCGCCTCGTCGTCGTCGGCCTGCGGGGCGGGCGGCGGGGCGGTCCAGCGGGCGATCCAGACCTTCAGCCGCGGGCCGTCCGGGCTGCCGACGTACTGCCGGGCGAGAGCGGCGGCGGTGGTCGCGTCGCCGTCGTTCCCCACGATCTCCGCCAGGCGGCTCGCCGCGGTCGCCTTGCGGGAGTTCGCGGGGCTGTTGACGAGGGTGCCCAGCAGCCGGGCGGCGGACTCCGGCCGGCCGCGATCGAGCTGCGTTTCGGCCAGGAACAGCAGCGCGTCGGGGATCGCGGCCCCGTGCAGGGCCTGCACCTCGGGCGGCAGCGGCCGATCCAGCGGCCAGGGGGCGACGTCGTTCGCCGCGGCGGCCCGCAGGATGGCGTTCACCTCCCGGGCGTCCCGGGCGACGGCGGCGGGCTCCTCGGCGTCGGCGGCCCGGCTGCTGACGGCCTTCTGCTGCCGGACCTCCGCGGCGGTGGCCGGCGGCAGCGGCCGCGGGCTGACCAGCGACCCGATCTGCTCCGGCGAGAGCAGCCCCTCCAAAATCCCCGCGGCCTCCCGCACGCCGTTCGCCCCGCCGGCCAACTGGGCGTGCCGGGCGGTCCACAATTCGTCGCCGGGGGCGGTGGTCGGGACGGCCCGCTCCCGGTCGTATTCAAAGTCGCCCTCCTCGGTGATCGTCACCTCGCCGGGGGCCTGCAGCCCGACCCGCACCGGGGCGTTGAGCGTCGCCGGGACCGGCGCCTCCGCCGCGGCCGCGACCCGCTCCGCCGGGACCGGCCAGAGCGCAACCGCGTCCCGGTCGAACCCCGCCGACGCGACCCGGCTGACGAGCCCCGGCTGGCCGGCCCGGTCGTGCAGCGGGTCGAACGTCCGCGGGGTGCGGCCGCCGGGGCCCTCGACCGTCGGCAGGACGATCAGCCCGCTCGCCATCCGCCACCATTCGTTTTCGCCGATCAGTTGGGGGGCGAGATCGGTCAGCGCCGCCTCGTCGGGGACCGGCAGTTCGGCGGCCTCGTAGAACGCCCGCATCGCAGCGCGGGCGGCGTCGTCGTTCCGCAGTTCGCTCAGCCGCACGGGGCGGTTCGGGTCGGCCGGGCCGGGGACCGGCAGCCCGGTCCGCATGTCGAACAGGGCGATCTCCTTCCCCCCGTCGCCCCCGCCCGGCAGCAGCACGCCGACCCACGCGGTCGGCTCGTCCGGGTCGCCGGTTCCCCACGGGGTCAGCAGCACGCTGTCCAGCCCCGCCTGGCGGAGCAGGTCGGCGAACAGCCAGGCGCGGTCGGCCCAGTCGCCCTCGCCCCGCAGCCGGGCGTGGTACGTGCTCCCCGCGGGCCGGTCGCCGTTCACCCGCTGGGCGCCGAGGGGGAACAGGCGATCGGCGACGTGGCGGTTCAGGGCGACGGCGACGGCCTCCGGGGCGGCGTCCGGGCCGACGGTGCCGCTGACGGCGGCGGCGTCCATCAGCCGGGTCCGCAGGAAGCGGGCGTCGGCGGCGTCGGCCCGGCGGTCGGTCGCCTGGGCCACGGCGTCCGCGCCCAGCAGTCGGGTCAGCAGGGCTTCGGCGTCCGCGGTTTCGGCGTCGGCGGCGGCCAGCGGCAGCGGCCCGGGTGGCACGCCGGTGCAGGCTTCCTGCTGCAAATAGAGCGTCAGCAGTTGGGCGGCCCGGTCGGCGTCCGTGGTGCGGCCCAGTTTGACCGGGGCGAGCATCCCCACGGCGTCCTCCAGCCAGCGGACGCACTGCCCGTCCTCCGCCGCCGCCGCCGAGCCCGCCGCCTCGCTCGTGTTGACGGAGATCACCTCCCGTTCCCGCTCCCGATCGCACCCGCCCAGCAGCGACAGCCCGCACGCCGCCAGCGCAACGAGCGCCGCGACCGACAGCGGGCGGGAGAACGCGGATCGATTCACAGAAACTCGCGGGGTGAGGAACGAAACGAGACGGGGAGCGGTTCAGTCCAAGCTCAGCACGACCTCGCGCAGCCGGACGAGGCTGCGGAGCAGGGCGGGCACGTTTTTGAAGTCCACTTGGTTGGGGCCGTCGCTCTGGGCGTGGTCCGGGTCGGGGTGGCATTCGAGGAACACCGCGTCGGCGCCGGCGGCGACGGCGGCCCGGGCTAGCGGGGGCACGGCGGCCCGGTTCCCGCCGGTCGTCGCCCCGCCCGGCCGCTGCACGCTGTGGGTGGCGTCGAACACCACCGGCACGCCGAAGCCGGCCATCACCGCCAGCCCCGTAAAATCATTGACCAGCCGCCCGTAGCCGAACGTGCTGCCCCGTTCGGTCAGCAGCACGTCCTCGCAGCCGGCCCCGCGGAGTTTTTCCACGGCGTGGCGGGCGTCCTCCGGGGCGACGAACTGCGGCTTCTTCACGTTGACCGCCCCGCCGTGAGCCGCGACCGCCGCCGCGGCCGCTTCCAGCAGGTCCGTCTGGCGGGCCAGAAAGGCCGGGATTTGGAGCACGTCGCAGACCTGGGCGACGGCGTCGCACTGGTCCGGCAGGTGGACGTCGGTGGTCAGCGGCAGGCCGGTCGCGGCGCCGGCCTTTTCCAAAATCCGCAGGCCCTCCTGCAGGCCGGGGCCGCGGAAGCTGCTCGCGCTGGTGCGGTTCGCCTTGTCGAAGCTGCATTTGAACACCGCCGGCACGCCGAGGTCCGCGGCGATCGTCGCCACAGTCTCCGCGGCCCGGAGGGTGAACTCCTCGCTCTCAATCACGCAGGGGCCGAGGAGGAAATGCAGCGGCTCCCCCGGCCCGCAGACGGACGGACCGTCCGCCCCGGGAACCCGCCCCAACGAAACCCGGCCGGACGAAACAGACGGTGCGGACACGGCGGCGGAAGCGGGGCGAAGGGGTGCGGGGCGACGGGCGGGACGATACCGCCGTCGCGGCGCGGTTCCTACGCGGCGCCCGCCCGGGGCGTTGGTCCGCCCGCCCGCTTTTCCCGCCCGACCCGGCGATCCGGCGTCGGCGCCCGTCCGGTCGCCGGGGCGACCGATCCGCCCGTCGTTTGGTCCACGGGAAGACGTACCGTAAGATATCTGTCGCTCGTCTCCTCGGAGCCCCGGTGCCCGTCTCCGCCGATCTCGATCCTGCCGGCGTCGGCTCGACCCGACCTGGCGCCGCCCCCGCCGGCGCCGCCGACGCCGTCTCCCCCGCGATCGACCCCGCCGCCATTCTCGCCCGGCTGCCGCAGGCGGTCGCGGTCGTGGACTCGAACTGCTCGGTGGTCTGGGAGAACGGCCGCCTGGCCGAGGTGCTGAACCTCGCCCCCGCCGACTTCGCCCCCCTCGGCCGGGACTTCTACGAACTGTGCGGGGCGAACCGCGACGCCGACCTGCTGCGGAGCGGCGGGTGCCCGATCGCCGGCGTGCTGGCCCCCGGCCCGCGGCCCTGCGGGGCGGGCGACTCCGCCGAGAACGTGCTGGAAACCGGCGACCGCTTCCTCGCCCTCACCGCCTGCCCGCTGACCGCCGGGGCCGGCGGCGCCGCGGGGAACGACGGCGAAGGGACCCGCGGCGACGCCGTGGACGTCGACGAGAAGGGCTGTCCGGCCGAGGGGCGGGCGGTGGTGGTGGTCCGCGACGTGACCGCGGAGGTGCGACACCGGCAGAAACTCGACGCCATCCGCCAGGCCGGCGAAGAACTGGGCGACCTCATGCCGGAGGAACTGCCCGACATGACGGCCGAGGACCGCGTCGAACTGCTCCGCGGCAAGGTGCTGAAGTTCACCCGCGACCTGATGAAGTTCGACACCGTCGAGATCCGTCTGCTGGACGATCTGACGGGCGAATTGCGGTCGCTGCTCAGCTCCGGCATGGGGGAGGGCGTCGCGGAGTTGCCCCTGCGGGCCGACCCCGAGTCCAACGGCGCCACCGGGCTCGTCGCGGCGACCGGCAAGCCGTACCTCTGTCCGGACACGACCTGCGACCCCCACTACCTGCCCGGCGCCCCGGGCGCCCGCAGCGCGTTGACGGTCCCGCTGGTGCTGGGCGAGCAGATCCTCGGCACGTTCAACGTCGAAAGCCGCGAACCCGCGGCGTTTACGGAGGACGACGTCCGCTTCGCGGAACTATTCGCCCGGGAGATCGCCGCGGCCCTGCACACGCTGGAGTTATTGGTCGCGGAAAAATACAGCACCGCCCGGGAGAGCACGGAGCGCACGCTGCGGGAAGTCGCCGGCCCGGTGGACGAAATCCTCCGCGACGCCGCCTGGCTGCTGGAGAAATATATCGGCCACGGACGGGAGATGTCCGATCGGCTCAAGCGCGTGCTGGCGCGCAGCCGGGAGATTAAATCGCTGATCCACCGCGTCGGCGAGGAGTTGCGGCCCGAACCGACCCGCTCCCCCCTGCCGGACGGCCCGGTGCGGCCGATGCTCAAGGGCGCCCGGGTGCTGGTGGCCGACGCCGACGCCCAGGTCCGCAACGCCGCCCACGCCCTGCTGGGCCGGGCCGGCTGCGAGGTGGAGACCGCCCACGACGTCGGCGAGGCATTGATGATGGCCCGCAGCTTCCCCTACGACGCCGCCCTGGTGGACGTCCGCCTGCCCCCCGGCGACGACGCCGGCGCCTCGAAGCAGGCCGGCGACGACGCTCCCGCCGCCGACGCACTGCCCCCGGAGGTGCCCGCCGGCGGGTACGACTGTTTCCGCGCCCTCCGCGAACACGCCCCCGGCCTGCCGGTCATCTTTATGACCGGCTTCGGCTACGATCCCGGCCACAGCATCGTTCGGGCCCGCCGCGAGGGCCTGCACGGCGTCCTCTATAAACCCTTCCGGCCGGACCAGCTCATGAGCGAGCTGGAAACCGCCGTCGCCTGAAACGCTTTGCGCCAACCCGAAGCGTCAGCGAGGGACGCGGGCGCCGTTTCGCTTCTCGGGAAGCCCTCGCTGACGCTTCGGGTTAGTATCGGGCTCCGATCCGTTCGCCCGCCTTTCGTGAATTCCCGATGCCCGACGTCCCCCCCGCCCCGACCGAAGACCAGGTGATCCTGCACTTTGAAGTGCGGATCAAGCCGGACAAGCGGGAGGAGTTCCGCGGTCATATTGAAAAGATGACCGCTTCGTCGAAAACGGAGCCGGGGTGTCTGTTCTACCGCTATCACGTCGCGGACGACGCCCCGGACCACTACGTCGTGTGGGAGGTCTGGGAGGACCGCGGCGCGTTCGTCACGCACGTGAAGCAGTTGGCGAAGCTGTTCGGTCCCCCGGCCCCCGGCGCGAACCCGCCGCTGCCGGAGAAACTCGCGGACTGCTTCGCGGAACTGCGGGTGCACGAATTGACCGCGGTCTGATCGCCGGCTCGCCAACCCGAAGCGTCGGCGCGGGCTTCGACGCGGCGGGGAAAGCTCCCGGGCGGGCGGCGACGGGAAATCGGTTGAAGACGGGAGAAACCCCGGGGCGGCGCCGCCGACGAACGGACCGGCCGGGCCTATGATGCGGGTTCTCGCGTGACGCGGGTTCCCTCGGCCTTCCTTCCCCACCCTCCCACGATCCCCGCCGACCGGCGGGCCAAACCTCGGCGATGGCGGACGACTACTACAAAACCCTGGGCGTCTCCCGCACCGCGGACGCCGCGGAGATCCGCAAGGCGTACCGCAAACTGGCCCGCGAGAATCACCCGGACCGCAACCCGGACGACCCCAAAGCCGCGGAAACCTTCAAAGCCGTCGGCGAGGCCTACGGCGTGCTCTCCGACCCGGAGAAGCGGGCCCAGTACGACCGCTTCGGCGCCAACTACAAGCAGTTCGGCGGCGGCCGGCCGGGCGGGGGGAACCCCTTCGGCGGCGGCGGAAACCCGTTCGGGGGCGGCGGCTTCGGGGGCGGTCAGCAGGTGGACGTGAGCGACCTGTTCGGCGACGGCGGGTTCGATCTGAACGACCTGCTGGGCGGCCTCGGCGGGGCGGGGGCCCGCGGACCGCGGGGCGGGGGGAGCCCCTTCGGCGGCGCCGGCGCCCGCGGCGCCCGCACGCGGTCCCGCAAGGGGGCGGACGTGCGCACGACCGTCACCGTGCCCTTCCACGTCGCCGCCCGCGGCGGGGAGTACGAACTGACCCTCGACCGCGGCGGCAAGCGGGAGTCGCTGACCGTCAAGATCCCCGCCGGCATCGCCGACGGCGGCACGATGCGGCTGGCCGGCAAGGGCGAACCGGGCGCCGGCGGCGCCGCGGGCGATCTGCTGCTGACCGTCAAGACCGCCCCCCACCCGGTCTTCCGCCGCGACGGGGCGAACCTCGTCATGGACCTCCCCCTCACCCCCGCCGAGGCCGCCCTCGGGGCCAAGGTGGACGTGCCGACCCTGTCGGAAGGCACCGTCACCCTGACGATCCCCCCCGGCACGGCCAGCGGCGCCAAGCTGAGGCTCCGCGGCAAGGGCGTGCCCAACCCCAAGACGAAAACCGACGGCGACCAGATCGTGCAGACGAAAATCGTCGTCCCCAAGTCTCTCAGCGAGCGCCAGCGGGAGCTCTATGAGGAACTGAAGACGCTCGACGCCGACGTGCGGTAGGCCGTCGGCGAGCCGGGACGATTCGCGGCGGCTTACGGCTCGATCGGTCGCCGCACTGCCCGCCGCACGCCGCGGCCGACGGCCGCGTAGATCAGCCACAGCGGGGCCGCCTGCGCCGCCGCGGCGAACGCGATCCCCCAGCCGAGCAGGTACGTCCACCCGGGAACGCCCGCCCACCCCGCGAAGCCGCCCGCTAAGGCCGCCGCAAACCCGGCGCCCCCGAGCCTCGTTAGCGTGCTTCCCTCCTCCCGCCCGCACCGCCGGTCGATCCAGAATGTCATCGCCATGTAGGCGGCGTGGACGCACAGGAGCGCCGCCGGCAGGAGGAACGCTTCGACCCAGATCAGGATCAGCGGCCAGTTCACAGCGGGGTCCGGGGAGCGAGGGACGTGACAGCGTAACGGATCGGTTCGCTCGGGTGTGAGACGCCGCGGCGGCCGGTACACTCCCGGCCCGCCCGCCCCCTCGGGGGCGCCCCGCCCGGTCGCCTCGCCCCGGACCCCGCCCGTGAAAATCCTTGTCTGGTCGCTGGTCGCCCTGCTGGTGGTCCTCCACCAGGACGTGTGGTTCTGGGGGGACGACCGCCTGATCTTCGGCTTTATGCCGATCACGCTGCTGTATCAGGCCTGCATCTCCCTGGGGGCCAGCCTTGTCTGGCTGCTGGCGGTCAACGTCGCCTGGCCGGTGGACGAGGAGCTGATCCCCGACCCCGTGCCGGGCGCCGATCCCAAGGGGCCGGGGACGGACCGCGTGCCGGTCTCCGAGCGGCCGATTCCCAAAGAAAAAATCAACCCCCGTCACGCCGGCGGCGACGACATGCAGGGAGCCCCCGCGTGACCGACTTCGTGCTTCCCCTGTTGGCGCAAGCCGCTCCCGCCGCCGAGGCCGGCGTGGACTCCGGCGCGATCTGGCGGGTCGTCATCATCGGCGCCTACCTCGTCCTGCTGCTGGCCCTGGGGCTGGGGGCCAGCCGGCTGTTCACCGGGTCCAGCGAGGACTACCTGCTGGCCTCGCACAGCATCGGCCCGTTCCTGCTGTTGATGAGCCTGTTCGGCACCACGATGACCGGCTTCGCCCTGGTCGGCAGCAGCGGGGAGGCCTTCACCAGCGGCGTGGGCGTGTACGGGTTGCTGGCCAGTAGCAGCGGGATCGTGCACTCGCTCTGCTTCTTCGTGCTGGGGGTGAAGCTCTGGGGTTGGGGCAAAAAATACGGCTATACCACGCAGGCCGGGTTCTTCCGCGACCGGCTGGAGAGCCGCAACATCGGGCTCGTGCTGGTGCCGATTCTGGTGGGGCTCGTCATCCCCTACCTGCTGGTCGGCGTGATCGCCGGCGGCAAGGCGATCGAGGGCGCCACCGCGGGCGACTTCCCGCAGCTGTTTGAATCGACGAAGGGCGCGATTCCCGCGTGGCTGACGGAGCTGGTCGTCTGCGGCGTGGTGCTGACCTACGTCTTCGCCGGCGGCATGCGGGGCACGGCGTGGGCGAACGCCTTCCAGACCTGCGTGTTCATGGTGCTGGGCGTCGTGGCGTTCTACATCATCGCCACGAAGATGGCCGAGACCGCCGTCGAAACCGGCCGCGTGCAGTACGCCGACGGGCCGAACGAGGGCGAGCTGCGGACCGAGCCGCCCGAAGGCTTCATGGACAGCCTGCGGATCGTCTCCCGCGAGATCCCCCGGGCCAAGCGGGTGCGGGCGGAGGTGTCCGACGAGGCCGACCTGATCGGCACCGTCGAGGCCCCGGAGGTGTTTCGCAAACGGGAGGGTTTGGACCCCTGGCGGTTCCTGACGTACCTGTTCATCCCCTTTTCCGTGGGGATGTTCCCGCACCTGTTCCAACACTGGCTGACGGCCAAGAGCGCCGCGACGTTCAAGTTGCCCGTGGTCGTGCACCCGGCCTTCATCGCGATCGTGTGGGTGCCCTGCGTGCTGATCGGGGCCTGGGCGACGACGGGGCTGGTGGACCTGCCCCCGCCCTGGCTGGCCAGCGACGTGACCGTGGAGGAGAACGCCAACAAGGTGCTGGGCTTCATGGTCTCGAAGCTGAGCGGCAAGATCCTCGGCGGGTTCCTGCTGGCCGGGGTGTTGGCGGCGATCATGAGCTCGCTGGACAGCCAGTTCCTCTGCATCGGCACGATGTTCACCAAGGACCTGGTCGAATATTACGCCCCGGTCGGCAAGTACACCGACCGGCAGACGGTCGTGATGAGCCGCGGGTTTATCATCGCGGTCGTCGCCGTAACCTACGTGCTCAGCCTGTTGATGGGCGACAGTACGCGGGTGTTCCAGTTGGGCATCTGGTGCTTCAGCGGGTTCGCCTCGCTGTTCCCGATCGCCTTCCTGGCCGTCTATTGGCGGGGCCTGACGAAGTGGGGCGCCTACGCCGGCATTCTGGCGGCGGGCGGCACCTGGGCGGCGATGTTCGTCGCCGCGGACTTCGCCGCCAACGACGACTACTACCTGCACCTGCCGATCCCCGGCTACCGCACGGTGGAGCTGATGCCCGTCACCGGCATGTTCCTCGCCAGCGCCGCGGCGGCGGTCCTCGTGTCGCTCGTCACGCCCAAGCCGAGCGCGACGACGCTGGCGAAGTTCTTTCCTGTCAAATAACCAAGAGACAAGACACAAGAGACAAATTCGTTCTTTGTATCTTGTCTCTTGTTCCTTGGTCATTCCGCAATGACGTCCGCCGTCCCGAAGGTTTCCCGCTTCGTCCACCCCCGCCGGGTCCAGTTCTCCGAAACGGACATGGCCGGGATCGTGCACTTCGCCGAGTTCTACCGCTATATGGAGGAGGCGGAGCACGCCTTCCTGCGGAGCGTGGGGCTCTCCGTGATGATGCACAACGACGACGGCAGCATCCTCGGCTGGCCGCGGGTGCGGTGTCAGTGCGGCTTCAAGGCCCCGGCCTATTTTGAAGACCGGCTGGACATCGAAGTCCGCGTGCAGCGGATCGGCGTGAAGAGCCTCACGCTGGACTACGTCTTCACCCGGGACGACGGCCCGGAGGCCAACGGCGGGCAGCCCACGCTGATCGCCGAGGGCTCCATGAAAACCGTCGCCTGTACCTTCACGCCGGACCGCAAAATGACCAGCGTCGCGGTGCCGGAGGCGCTGCTGGACCGGATTGAGGAAGTCGGGAAGTAGTCACTAACCCGAAGCGTCAGCGAGGGCCGGGGCTTGCGCCGCCGCCGAGATGCCCTCGCTGACGCTTCGGGTTAGTGTTGGCGGACCGCTCTGGAAGCCCGACCGATGCCCGCCGTTCAGCTCACCGACGTCTCCAAGACCTACGCCGCCGGGGCGGAGACGGTGGAGGTGCTCTCCGGGGTGAACCTGACCGCCGAGCCCGGCGACGCGCTCGTGCTGACCGGCCCCAGCGGCGTCGGCAAGAGCACGCTGCTGTACATCGTCGGCCTGCTGGAGCCGCCCAGCGGCGGGCGGGTGGAGCTGTTCGGCGAAACGCCCTGGGAGTACGACGAGCAGCGCCAGGCGAAGTTCCGGGCGGAGAAGATCGGCTTCGTCTTCCAAGACCACCATTTACTGCCCCAGCTGACGGTCACGGAGAACCTGCTGGTCCCCGTGCTGGCCGGCCGGACGGTGTCGAAGGCGGACGAGGCCCGGGCCGCGGCGCTGCTGGACCGCGTCGGCCTGAGCCACCGGGCGACGCACCGCCCGGGGCGCCTCAGCGGCGGCGAGCGCCAGCGGGCGGCCCTCTGCCGGGCCCTCATCAACGAACCCGGCCTGCTGCTGGCCGACGAACCGACCGGCAACCTCGACCCCGCCACCGCGGAGACGGTCGGTACCCTGCTGCTCGACTTAGCCAAGGACGCCGGCACCACGCTGCTGTGCGTGACGCACAGCTTAGACCTCGCCGCCCGCTTCCCCCGGCGGCTGACGTTTGAGGGCGGAAACGTGTCGGAGCCGCGACCGTCAG
>NZ_JBINJD010000094.1:0-19860 GCF_043951915.1 Alienimonas sp. DA493
CGGCGCCGGCGCAAGCTGACGGCCTAGACCCGCAGCGCGCGTCCTGGCGCCGCGGGGCGCTGCCCTTGCACCCCCGGCCGTTCGCCGGTTCCGTACGCCGATGCCCCCACCGCCCCCCCGCGAACGACCGGCCGACGCCGCGGTTCGCACCGTGCTGATCATGGGGGCGAGCAACGTCTCCCTCGGCCTGCGACCGATCCTGCGGAGCCTGCGGGGCGGTCTGGAGGGGGAGTTGAACGTGCTGATCGCCGCGGGGCACGGCCGTAGCTACGCGGACCGCACCGTCACCTTCGGGCGGAGCCTGCCCGGCCTGCTGCGGTGCGGGGCGTGGACGGCGTACGCGAACCGGCCGGCCGGGCCGCCGCCGCTGGTCTGCCTGACGGATGTCGGCAACGACCTGCTGTACGGCCACCCGCCGGCGACGGTCGTCGGCTGGGTCGCCGCCTGCCTCGACCGGCTCGGCCCCGATGCGGAGGTGGCCCTGACGCTGCCCCCCAGCCGGCGGGCCGCCGCCCTGCCGGCGTGGCAGTACCACACCGTCCGCGGCCTGCTTTTCCCCGGCCGCGACCCGCTGCCGTGGATCGAGATGCGGCGGCGGGCGGACGAGCTGCACGACCGCCTGTCGGCGCTCGCGGAGAGCCGGGCCGTCAAGCCGCTCGAACCGCCCGCGGAATGGTACGGACTCGATCCGATTCACATCCGCCGCTCCCGTCGGCGGGAGGCGTGGGAGCACATCTTCTCCGGCTGGCGGTCGTTCCGGACGGAGGGCGAGGCGGCCCTGCCGTACGTGCCGCCGGTCTGGGGGCGGGCGGAGCAGGTGCGGGTGTTCGGCCGGACGCGCAGCACCCCGCAACCGGTCTGGCGCCGCAACGGGCTGAGTCTGTCCCTGTTCTGACCGGGGGCGACGGCAGCTCGGGGGGGCTCAGAGCAACTCGTCCAGCGCCGTCGGGGCGGCGGCGGGGACGGCGGCGGGATCGAGCCACGTACGGCACCAGATCTCCAGCATGAGCAGGCACCAGAGGCGGGCGGAGTGATCCCAGCGGGCGGCGGCGTGCTCCTCGATCAGCCGCCGCACCGTCTCCGGCCGAAACCAGCCGCGGGCGAGGGTCCGCTCGCTCAGCAGTACACGGTCCAGCAACGGCCGCAGTTCGCCGCGGAACCACGGCCCCAGCGGCACGCCGAAGCCGGTTTTGCGGCGATCGAGGAACCCGGCGGGCAGCCTGGCGAAGTCTTCCGACCACGCCGCCGCCTTGAGCGGCCACTTCGCCCGGCCGCCGCGAACCTTCAACGCCTGCGGCATCTCCGCGGCGAGTTCGGCGACGCGGTGATCCAGCAGCGGACTGCGGGCCTCCAACCCGACGGCCATGCTCGCACGGTCCACTTTCGCGAGGATGTCCCCCGGCAGATAGGTGAGCAGGTCGGCGCAGGTTGCGGCCCGCACCTGCCCCTCGACGGAGCCGTCGTCGCAGCCGCACTCGGCGAACGCCGTCCGCAGATCGGCCGCAGCGTCGTCGGTCAGGCGGGCGCGAAACTCCGGCGTGTACAGGGCGTCCCGCGTTTCCCGATCGAAGATGCCGATCCACCGCAGGTAGCGCTCGTGCGGCGACTTGCCGAGTTCCGCAGCGAAACGTTTGGCCCGCCGCATCAGGCCCTTCTGCTCCACCCCGGCCGGCAGGCGTTGCCAGATGTTGGCGGCAATGAGGGCTTTGAGCGGGGCCGCCCGGTCGAGCCGGGCGGCGAGCCGGACCGCGTCGTAGCGTTCGTAGCCGCAGAACAGTTCGTCGCCGCCGTCGCCGGAGAGGGCGACGGTGACGTGCCCGCGGGTGTGCTCCGACAGCGCCAGCGTGGGGATCGCGGAGGAGTCGCCGAACGGTTCGTCGTAGTGCCACGCCAGCCGCGGCAGGGCGGCGAGGGCGTCCGGGGCGACGCGGAACTCGCGGTGCTCCGTGCCGAGGGTCTCCGCCGCGGTGCGGGCGTGCTCCGACTCGTCATAGCGTTTCTCGGCGAAGCCGATGCTGAAGGTCTTCAGCGGCCCGGCGCCGGCCTCCCGCAGCAGTTTCTGGGCGACGGCGCAGATGACCGTGCTGTCCACGCCCCCGGAGAGGAACGCCCCCAGCGGCACGTCGCTGCGAAGCCGCAGCCGCACGGCCTCCTCGACGCGGCGGCGGGTCTCCTCCAACCAGTCCTCCGCCGTCTCCAGGCCCGCCAGCGGCGTATGGAACGCGCCGTCGACGCAGGCGTTGCCCGCGTACGGCGGGCGCCAGTAGCGATCGACGTCGACCGCTCCGCCCCGCCAAAGCAGCCGACGGCCGGGCGGCAGCTTTTCGTACCCCTTCAGGATGCAGTGCGGGTCGGGCACGTACTGGTAGGCGAGGAACCGGTCGACCGCCGCCGGGTCGACCTCCCGCGGGGCGCCGTCGACCTGCAACAGCGCCTTCAACTCGCTGGCGAACAGCAGCCGGCCCGGTTCGCGGCGGAGGAACAGCGGCTTCTGCCCGAGCCGGTCCCGGGCGAGCAGCAGCGCCCCGTCCCGCGGATCGAAGGCGGCGAAGGCGAACATGCCTCGGAAATGGCCGACGCAGTCTCGCCCGACCTGGGCGAAGGACCGCAGCAACACTTCCGTGTCGGAGCCGGACGTGTACGGGCGGCCGTCGGCGAATCGATCGCTCAGTTCGCGGTAGTTGTAGATCTCCCCGTTAAAGGCGACGCGGCAACCGGTCGCCGGGTCGGACATCGGCTGCCGGCCGCAGGGGGTCGGGTCGAGGATCGAGAGCCGCCGGTGCCCTAACGCGACGCCGCCGCCGGAGGGCGTTCCGCCGATCCAGACGTCTGCATCGTCCGGGCCGCGGTGGCCGAGGGCGTCGGTCATCGCCCGCAGTTCCCGCTGGGAGACCGGAGCCGCGTCCGGCTCCCAGATTGCCCCGACGATTCCGCACATCAGGCGGCCGCCGTTTCGGCCGGCGCCGCTTCGCCCAGCGTCTGCCGGTACAGGGACTCGTAGCGGTCGATCATGTTGTCCACGGAGAATTCCGTCCGCATCCGCTCCCGGGCGGCGCCCCCGACGCGGCGGCGGAGGTCCTCGTCGCTCAGGACGCGGTCGGCCCATTGGCTGAGGCCCAGCGGGTCGTCGACGTCCACCAAAAAGCCGGTTTCGCCCTCGGTCACCAGTTCCCGGTTGGGGGGGATGTTCGTCACGATCGGCACGACGCCGGCGCTCATCGCCTCCATCACCGTGTTGGACTGCCCCTCGTATTCGCTGGCGAGCCAGAGGGCGTCGGCGTTCGCGATGATCTGGCGGGCGTCGGTCCGGTGGCCGAGGAACCGGGTGCGGTGGGCGTGGTCGTACCGTTCCGCCAGACGCTCGCACCGGGCCCGGAGCGGGCCGTCGCCGATCAGCAGGTGCACGGCGTGCGGGTTCGCCTGATGGAGCAATTGGAAGGCCCACACCAGGTCCTCCGGCCGCTTCTGCGGGGCGAACCGCCCGGCAAAGACGACCGGCTGGGCGTCCTGCGGGAGGTGGAGCGATTCGAGCAGCGCCGCCCGGTAGGACGGGTCCGGCGGCAGCGGCTCCACCCCGTTGGGGATGACCGTCAACCGGTCGACCGGGACGCCCTGGGCCGCGACGTAATCGACGACGGCCCGGCTGTTGCCGACGATGCGCGCCGTGCGGCCGAGCAGCCGGCGGTCGACGGCGTGTTGCCAGCCGCCCTTCCAGCGGTCGACGCAGCGCTCGCCGACGATCACCGGCCGTCCGGCGCTCGCCAGCCGGGCGTAGGCGTTCGCGGTAAACATCCAGCTGTGGATCAGGTCCGGCTTCCAAGTCTTCACGATCCGCCGCAACCGGGTCAGGCAGAGCGGGTCGAACTTCAGCGACTTGTTCAAGACCGTCAGCGGGACGCCGGCGTCCTTGAGCGTCGCGGCGTACGGCCCGCCGCGGGTGAGGGCGACGGCCTGCACGTCCCAGCCGCGGGCTTTCAGCCCGGCGTTGAGCAGCGCGAACTGCTTCTCGGCCCCGCTGCCGTCGAGGGTGGCGATGACGGACAGAACGCGTGGCACGGTGCGGTCGATTCCTCGCGGCGGTCGCCGGGATTGAGAACTAGGCTGGGAAAGAATAGCCGAATCGTCCCGCCGCCCCGAACCCGCCGTTCCCCCTGCCGGTCCCCCACCCCCCGAACGCCGAGGAGACATGGCCGGACGAGCCGCCCGCCGTGCGGGCGTCGCGGGCGGCGCTGGGGGAATCGGCCGTGCTGCGGGTGATCGCCTCCGACGGCGCTCCGCTGTTCTGCCGGCGGTACGACCCGCCGGGGGCGGTCCGCGGGGCGATCGTGGTCTGCCCCGGCGTCCGCAGTCATTCGGGGTGGTACGGGTGGAGTTGCCGCCGCTGGGCGGAGGCCGGTTGGCGCGTCTGGTTCGCGGACCGTCGCGGCGCCGGGGCGAACGGCGGACCTCGGGGCGACGTGCGGCACGCGGAGCGCCTGCTGACGGACGTGCGGCACGTCCTGCACGCGGCCCGCCGGACCGATCCGCGAACGCCCGCCGTCCTGTGCGGAATCAGTTGGGGCGGCAAGCTGGCGGCGACGGTCGCCGCGGAGCCCGGGCGGTGCGACGGGGTGATGCTGCTCGCGCCCGGACTCCGGGCCCAGGTGCGCGTCGGCCGGTTGCGGGGGTGGTTCGTGACGACGGCCACGGCGCTGGGCGGCGGACGGGCGCCGGTCCGCATCCCGCTGGAAGACCCGCGGCTGTTCACCCGCGACGAGGCGTTCGTGCGGTTCATTGAACGCGACCCGCTGGCGTTGGATGCCGTGACGCTGCGGTTCACAACCGCCTCGCTGGAGCTCGATCGGCGGGCGGACGCGGCGATCGAACGTCTCTCCGTGCCCGTCCTCACGCTGCTGGCCGGTCAGGACGAGATCGTCGACAACCCCGCCACCCGCCGCCTGCTGGGCCGCTGCGGGTCGGCCGACGCGACGGTCCGTCTCTTTCCGGCCGCCCGGCACACGCTGGAGTTCGAGCCGGACCGGGCGGCGATCTTCGACGAGGCGACCGCGTGGTTGCAGCCACTCTCCCCGGAGCGGATCGGGTAGACTGACCCGCCGCCCCCTCCGGAACGCTCGGGAAGTTCGATGCTCACGCCGCTGCTCGCCGTCCTCCTCGCCCAGCCGGCTCCGCCGGAGGACGCGGCGATCACCCCCCCGCCGGCGCCGGCGTCGGTCCCCGCCGCCGCAGAATTGCTGAACGGCGCCGTTCCGCTGAACGAGGCGGGCACCGTGCTGCTGGACCGGGAGAACAAGCGGGCGGTGATCAAGGGCGAAGTCTGCCTGCGGTCCGGTCCGCTGGAGATGTTGCTCTGCCTGCCGCAGACGAAGGAGCACGAGTCGATCCTCAAATACGAGGGCGACGCCCGCACGCTCCACGCGGCGCTGGTGGCGGCCGGAATGCAGCCCGGCGAACCGGTGACGTTCGACCCGGAGTTCGCTCCGCCGAAGGGGCCGAAGCTGAACCTCACCCTGTATTGGACGGACGCCGAGGGCGTCGCCCGCCGCGTGGACGCCCGGGACTGGGTGCGGACCAGCACGGATAAGTGGTACGAACGGGACCTCGCCGCCCTGCCGCCCGGCGTCTCCCTGCCGGAGGACCTGGAACTCCGCTACGACGCCCCGAACACCGACCTGCTCTGGTACGGCCGGATGAGCGAGGCGGAGCGCGACCGGGCCCTCGCCCTCTCCAACGACGGCCAATTTCAGGAGCACATCCGCTCCTTCTACGAGGAGAGCCAGCCCCGCCCGCTGACGGCGGACTTCGTCTTCGCCGGCAGCTTTCTGTACGACAAACCAGTCGCCTACAACGCGGAGGGCGAGGTGACGGAGACGGTCCGCACCTACGCCGCGGAGGGCGGCGAAGTGGTTTGCGTGGCGAACTTCCCGGCCGCGACGATCGATATCGCCGAACGCAGCAGCGCCGAGGGGGAGAACGTGCTGTACGAAGCCGCGACCGAGCGTATCCCGCCGATCGGCACGCCGGTGATCATCACCTTCGAGCAGCGGCCCGAGCCCGCCGCCGCCGACGGGACGAAGCCGACGGCCCCGCAGCCGCCGAAGGAGGAAGCTGCAACGGAGGTTCCCGGGGCGACGGGCGACTGATTGTGCGGGTCGCCGGGTCCGGGGGATTCTGAAGGTGATGCGGGGCGAACCGCGACTTCTGGACGCGAGCGGCGGCGGGGTCGATGCTGTGGGGCGGCCCGCGGCTCTCTGTCGCACTCCGCTCAGCCGTCTCCCCGACCGAGCCGTTTATGCTCCGCCCCCTCCCCGTGCTCGGTTCGTCCCTGCTAATCTGCGGGGTCTGGTCGCTCGTCTCCGGGGCCGTGCCGGAGGCCCCCGCGGCGCCCAATAACGGGGCGGCGGCCCCCGAGGCCGCCGCGGCGCCGGCGTCCACGGAGGAACTGCTGCGGGTGGCGTCGGCGGAGGCGAACCCGCGGCTGTTCTCCCGCAACGAGTCCCCGTCCACGCGAGCGCTCCGCCGCAGCGTCGAACTGCTGCGCGACGGTTTGCAGCGCCTGAGCGACACGCCCGCCTACACCGCGACCTTCGAGAAGCGGGAGGTCGTCGACGGGGTGCTGCTGGACACGCAGGTGATGGACATGACCCTGCGGCACGAGCCGTTCGGCGTGCACCTCGCCTGGGTCGCCGGCCAGCGGGGCCGCACGCTGCTGTACGAGGACGGCCGCAACGACGGCGAGATGCTGGTGAACCCCGGCGGCTGGAAGGGCCGGCTGACCGGCACCCTGCGGCTCGACCCGGAAGGCTCGCTCGCCATGCGGGAGGCCCGCCACCCGGTGACGAAACTGGGGATCGGCGAACTGGCCGCCACGCTGCTGCGGTACCGCCTCCGGGAACTCGCCGCCGGCAGCGACGTGACCTGCACCCTCAGCGACGGCCACGAACACGACGGCCGCCCCGTCTGGCGGAACGAATTGGAGTACGCCACCCCGGAGTCCGGCGGAGAGTTCCGCCGCTCCGTCGTGCTGATCGATCAGGAATGGAACCTGCCGGTTCAACTGGAAACTTACGGTTGGCCCGTCACCGACGTCCCCGCCGACGAACTGGACCGCCGCACGCTGACCGGCGGGTACGTTTACACGAACGTGGACTTCAACCGTTTCAGCGAGGACGACGCGCTCGACGACCTCGCCGCGCTCACGGGCTTTCAGATCAAGTAGCTATGGCCGTAAGTCCGGAGCGCCAGCTCCGGCCGTCGGTCAGAGCCGGACGTGCTTGAGGCACTCCTCGGCCGGCATCACGTAGCCGACGTAGAACGGGCCGAACTCCGCGTAATTCGCGCTCGCGGCGTCGAATCGCATCGTGTAGACGATCTCCTTCACGTCCTCCGGCGAGCGGGCCCATAGCGTCACGCCCCACTCCCAATCGTCGAAGCCGGTGCTGGCGGTGATGAGCTGCGAAACCCGCCCGGCGAACTTGATGCCGCTGGTCGCGTGCTCCGCCATCAGCTCGCTCCGCTTGGAGAACGGCAACGTGTACCAGTTGGCGTGCGGATCGCGGATTTTGTTCATCGGGTAGAAACAGTGCGCCGGCATCGCCGGGAACTCCGGCGTGAGCCGCTGCACGTTCATTGCCGGCAGCCGCTTCTCGTAGCCGGCGACGCGGGCCTTGTAGCCGGGGCTGTCCTCGCCCATGCCTTCGCGCTTCAGCCGTTCGGCGAACTGCTCCACGGTCGGCACGTATTCGCTCACCTCGCTGATCGAGACGAACGAATAACTCGGCCGCAGCGCCTGGCCCGCGGCGGCCCGGACCTCCTGCAACACGGCGTCCAATCGCAGCGGGTCCGGGTCCATCGTCATCACGCCCAGATCCGCCCGGTGGCCGGTTACGGCGAAGGTTTGCAGCCGCTGGGGGGCGTGCTCCGCCTCCGGGTTCAGGGCGGCGAGCAGGCGGTCGCGGTCGATCTCGTGCCGGCCGGGCTGCACCTGGAAGTAAGCGTGCAGACAGTGCCAACCGTCCTTGGTGCGGATCGTCGGCGGGGGCAGTTCGCGGGCGGGGGGACGGCCGGACATGGACGTGGTGGGTTACGAGAGGACTTGAACATCGTAGGGTCCGCTGTGCGGACCGCTCAGGGCTGACGCCGCGTAGAGCCGGCGGATGCCGGGTGGGGACGGTCCGCAGAGCGGACCCTCCGCCACTCAACCGGCGTGCTTCTTCATGAAGGCGAGACCGTTGACGGCCAGGTGCTCCTCGGAGGGGAACATCCGCCGCCAGATCTTGGTGGGCTCCGCCAGCTCCGGCATCGCCAGGCCGAACGCCTCGATGACCAGCCAGCCGTCGTAGCCGATCTCCTTGAGGGCGGCGAACGTTTCTTCCCAGCGCACCTGTCCCTCGCCGGGGGTGCTGCGGTCGTTCTCGGAGATGTGCACATGCCGCAACTGGCCGGCGACGTGGCGGAGGGCGGCGGCGGGGTCCTTCTCCTCGATGTTCGCGTGGAACGTGTCGTACATGCAGCCGAGGGCCGGCTTGTCCACGGCGGCGGCGAAGTCGGCGACGTCCGTCTGCGCGTTGAGGAAGTAGCACTCGAAGCGGTTCACCGCCTCCACGGCGACGGTCACGCCGACGCTCTCGGCGTGCTCGGCGACGGCGGAGAGCGTCTCCACGGCCCGCTTCCATTCCTCCTCGGTTCGGCCGGAGCCGCTGAACTCGCCGAGGACCGAATGCATCGGGCCGCACAGCGTTTCCACGCCCGCCGCGGCGCAGCAGTCGAGGATCGTCTTGAGGTGATCCACCGCCGCGGCCCGAACCGTCTTCTCCGGGGAAATCGGGTCCGCCTCCGGCGTGCAGACGGTCACGGCGGTGCGGGCGAGGCCGGCGTCGTCGCAGAGCTGGCCCAGGGTCTTGCCCGTCGCCTCGTCGCCGGAGAACAGCGGCAGCTCGGCGCCGTCGTAGCCCCACCGCTTCACGTCGGCCAGCAGGGGGGCGTGGTCGGCGGTCACCTCCGGCGTCCAAAGGAGCAGGTTCAGACCGTATTTCATCAGGGGGCGAGCGGCGGGGAACGGCGGGCGCGCATTCGTCGGGGGAACGCAGCGTCGGGAGGTCGCCTCAGCGCGGCAGCGCTGCGGGCGGCCAAGCGTAGCGGTCCGGCGGGAGGAGTTCGAACCGCCGCCGATCCACCGTCGTGCGGGCCTCCGCCAGTACCGTGACCGCCGCGTCCGGCAGCGGGGTCAGGCCGACGCGGCGGCAGACCTGATTCATGCGAAACAGCAGCCGGGCCGAATCGGCGTAGTCCTCAAGAAACCGGCTGTCGCAGAACCCGCGGACGATCTTCGCCAGCCGGTCGGTCCCGCGGGGGTGCAGCCGGTTCACCAGCGCCTCCGCCTCCTCCGGGTCGACGGCGTTCATCGCCTCGTAATACCGCGGCAGGCAACCGGCCGCCCGCTCGCGGAGCACGTCGTCCAGCAGCATCTCGGCGCCGATGTGGCCGAGGAATCCGCTGCGGAACCCGTCGCCGGGGCCGAACGTCTCCCGCAGCGTGACGCCCAATTGGGCCGTCACCTCCGCGAAGGCCCGGGTGGAGTGAAACCAGCCGTCGTCGTGGAGGTGCCGGCGGACGCCCTCGCAGAAGGCGGTCAGGCGGGGGTCGGCGTCGAACACCAGCAGGCGTTCCCGCAGCCGGACGGAACGGTCGGCGACGCTCAGCAGGTCCGGCACGCCGGTTCCCAAGACCCGCAGCGGTTGGAGGGCGTCCCCCTCCCCGAGCAGGGGCACGGCGTGGGCGAGAAAATTCAGGGTGAGCGTCCGACGGGAGGGCGGCGGGGGAGCCGTTTCGGCGAGGCATTCTTGAGGCTTGCCCCGCGGCGGTCCACAATCCGCCGCCTCCTCCGTCCGCTCCGTTCGTCTCTCCGCCCCGGCCCGTGCCCCACGCCGACCCCCTCCGGCTGGTCGTTCTGGCCCGCGACGGCAGCGATCGCGTGCGGTCTGCCTGGCGGGAGGTCCGGGACTTTCTGGAGAGCCGCGAGGACGTCGAACTGCTCGCCGCCGCCCTGGACGAGGACCTCGACGAAGCCCCGCCCGGCACGGAGATGGCCGTCGTGCTGGGCGGCGACGGGGCGATGCTGCGGGCCTCGCACATGTTCGGCACCCGGCAGGTCCCGCTGTTGGGCGTGAACCTCGGCCGGCTGGGATTTCTCGCCGACCTGTCCCCGCAGGAGTTCTTCGACCGCTTCGAGGACCTGTCCCACCGTGCCTACGAAATCCGCGAGCACCTGATGTTCCGCGTGCGGCTGCGTCGCAACGGGGAGTACGTCCACGACGAAACCGGCGCCGGCGGGGAGGAGGGCTTCCTCGGGCTGAACGAACTGGCCGTTAGCAGCCGGACGCTGCACATGATCGAGGTCCGGCTGGAGATCGGCGGCGTTCCCGTCACCACCTACAACGGCGACGGGCTGATCGTCAGCACCCCGGTCGGCAGCACGGCCCACAACCTCTCCGCCGGCGGGCCGATCCTGCGGCAGGACCTACGGGCCTTCGTCGTCACGCCGATCTGTCCGCACACCCTCACCGTCCGCCCGCTGGTGGACGTGGCGGACGCCGTCTACACCCTCGCCCTGCAGAACGACTGCGACGGGGCGACGGCCACCGTCGACGGCCGCACGCGGCTGCCGATGTCCTGCGGCGACGTGCTGGAACTCTCCGCCGCGGAGGTCGCCTGCCCGCTGGTCAAACTGCCGGGGGCGAACTTCTACGCCGCCCTGCACAACAAGCTCGGCTGGGGCGGCCAGCCTCGCTATCGGCGATAGGGGGTTGAAGGGAGCAGGTTGAAGGTGGAAGGACGCGAGGCGGCGGCGTTCACTCGCCCACCACGTGTCACCTGCAACCTTCAACCGACTCCCTTTCCCCTTCCCCTGCTTTCGGGGAACTGCTACGCCCCCCGGGCCGTTCCCTCGCGCCCGGAGCTTCCCGCCGTGACCCCGCTGCTGCTCGCCGCCCTCTCCCTCGTCCCGCTCGCGGACCCGGCTGGCGGAGAGACGCACCTGCTCCGCTACAAGTTCGAGCCCGGCACGAGCCTGCGGCACGAGATCGCCACCTCCGCCACGATCGACAGCCTGCTGCAGGGCACGGCTCAGATCGTGCAGAACTCTGGCAGCACGGTGCAACGGATTGACGTGCTCCCCCTGCCCGCCGACGCCCCGGAGGGGACCGCCGGCGTTCTCCGGGTGCACAGCGAAAAGGTGAAGCTCTCCGCTCAGTTCGACGCCCAGCCGCCCACCACCTACGACAGCGAAAAGGACGAACCGGTCGCCGACGGCTATCAGGCCGTCGATCAGGTCGCGAAAGCCCCGCTCGGCGAGCTGACGGTCTCCGAATTGGGCGAGGTCACCCACGCCGTCAGCCTGCTGCCCGGCATGGAGCAGGTCGACTCGAAGAAGGTCACCGAAGGCTACCGCGACCTGTTCCCCAGCCTGCCGGCCGAGCCGGTGGCCGTGGGCGCCGTCTGGGACGAATCGCTGACCGTGCGGGTGCAGGAGGGCAAGCTGCTCAAGCCGTGGAAGCTGCGGCGGCGCTCGACGCTGGAGAAGGTCGAGGACGGCGTCGCCACGATTGCGGTGACGATCACCCCCCTGCCCCCGCCGACAGACCCGGTCTTCCAAGAGCAACTGGCGATGAAGTGCCCCTCCGGCGTGGTGGAGTTCGACGTCGAAAAGGGCCGCATTCTGATGCTGCGGGCCGATGTGGACGCCGAGATCGTCGGCTTCCGCGGCCCCGGCGGGCTGCTCAAGCTGAAAAGCTCGCACGTGCAGAGGCTGGTCGAAAGCGGCCCGACGGAAACGCTCGCCCCCGCCCGCACCGCCTCGTCGGACGTCGCCGAGATTCGGTAATCATGGGCGTAACGCTCTGTCGGCACGCCGCTTGCAGCGGGCCCGGGGCGACGTAGACTGGGGCTCCGCCCGCCGCGCCGCCCGTCCGCCCGCTCGATGCCCCCGGTTTCCTCGCAGGATCGCGATCTCAGCTTACTGAAGGCGGCGAAGCGGGCGGCGTTGGACGCCGGCAGCGCCCCCGTGCTGGCGCTCATCGACACCGCGCCGGACTTCGGGGCGTGGACCGATCTGCTCAAGCGGACCCGGTTGATCATCGCGTCGGACCGGCCGGTCGTCCAAAAGGCCGCCCGGGACGCGGAACTGCCGGTCGTGGCCCTGCAACACGAGCCTCAGACCCGGCAGACGCAGCTCTCGCAGGCCCTTTTGGAGGCGATCGCCGACGACCTGCTCGCCAGCGGGGACACCGTCGTCTGCCTGTATTCGCTGTTCGAAAAGCACGGCGTCGATTCGCTGTCGGTCGTCAGCCTCGCCGATCACCTGTCCCGCCTCACCTCCCGCGACCTGCGGCGGCTGGACACGCAGGTCCCGCTGGAAACCCTGCGGCAGGTGGTCGATCTGGCCGTGGAGATCGGCCACGAGGGCCGCGAGGGGAAGAAGGTGGGCGCTCTGTTCGCCGTCGGCGACCACGAACGGGTGATGGCGCTCAGTCACGAGCAGGTCCACGATCCCTTCCGCGGCTATTCACGGAAGGACCGGATGATCCGCAACCCCCGCGTGCAGGAGTCGATCAAAGAGATCGCCCAGATGGACGGGGCCTTCGTCGTCGGCTGCGACGGCCTGATGCACGGCGCCGGCCGGAACCTGAACGCCCCGGCGGAGGGGCTGACGCTTTCGAAGGGGCTCGGCTCCCGGCACTGGGCGGCGGCGGCGATGTCCAAGGTGACGGACGCGATCCTCGTCGCCGTCAGCGAGTCCACCGGCACCGTCCGCGTGTTCCAGAACGGCCGGGTCGTGCTGCGAATCGAACCGGTGGACCGCGGCCTGCGGTGGAGCGAACTCCACACCGAGCCGCCCTCCGAGTGACCGCCGCAGCCTTCCCGTTCCGGGACCGCCCGCGGAAGCCGGGTTCCCCCCGACGCCGCGGGGATGCTATTGCGGGCGCGGAGCACTTTTCCTCGGTCCGGCCGGCAGGCACGACGACACCATGGGCGCGGCAATCCTCAAAGCGGGCGGCATGACCACGGCGCTGGTGGGCGGGGCGTTCGCCCTGTTCCAGGCGAACGCCGCGGTCGAGGGCTCCCTCGCCGCCGCCGCCGCCCCGCAACCGGCCGCCGCCGAGGATCCCTTCGCGGACGGCGCCGACGACTTCGGCGAGGATCTCGGCGGCAGTCCGGAGGCCGCGACGCTCGACCCCGGTTGGTTCGAAAGCGCCCCGGCCCCCGCGTCGCCGCCGCCCGCCGAGCCCCCCGCCGCCGCCGCCGAGTCGGCCTTCGGGGACGAACTGTGGGAGGAACCGCCGGCGGAGGCCGAGCCCGCCCCGCCGCGGACCGAACCGGCGGCGCCCGCCGCCGCTCCGAACGCCCGCCGCATCGACGTGACCTCGAAGCCGCCCGCCGGCGATCCGTTCAGCGAACCCGCCGGGCAGCCGGCCGCGGTCGACTTCGATTTCGACGCTTGGGTCGATCCGCCCGCCGCCGCGGGGCCCACGCCCCCGCCGGCCGAGGCCGCCTCCGCCGAGCCGGCGCCGGTCGCCGCCACGCCGGCGCCGATGCCGTCGTCGGATCGGCTGGAGTTCGACGACCGCCGCCCCGCCGACGCGGCAGTGCAGCTCCGCGTGCGGAAGGACGCCCCGCCGGAGGCCCGGCCGGGCGAATCGTTCGTCTACACGATCGTCGTGCAGAACGTCGGCGAGACGCCGGCCCGGGCGGTCTCCGTGGAGGAACCGGTCCCCGCCGGCGTGACGCTGGAGGGCACCGACCCGCAGGCGGACCTGCTCGGGCAGACCCTCCGCTGGACGCTGGGCGACCTGCCGCCCGGCGGCGAGCGGTCGCTGAACGTGAAGGTGATCCCCACCGTCGCCGGCACCGTCGGCAGCGTGACGGCGGTGCGGTGCGACCTGACCGCGGCCGCCCGCACCGCCGTGCTGGCCCCGCGGTTGAGCGTCGCCGCCGCCCCCGCCGGTCCGGTGCGGGCCGGGCGGCCGTTCGACCTGCGGATCACGGTCTCGAACGTCGGCACCGCGGACGCCGCCGCGGCCGCCGTCCGCACGGTGCTGCCGCCGGGCGTCTCCCACGCCAGCGGGGAGCGCGACCTGGTCTACGACCTCGGCCTGTTGAAGGCCGGGCAGACGCGGGAGGTCACGCTGACCGTCGCCGCGGACGCCCCCGGCCCGGTCGACTTTCAATGCGAACTGACCGGCTCCGGCGCCGCCCCCGCGGCGACGGTCGCCGCCGTCGAGGTGGGCCGCCGACAGCTCACGCTCACCCGCAACGGCCCCCGCACCCGCTTCCTCGGGCGGACCGGGGAGTACAGGAACGTGGTGACGAACGTCTCCGACGCCCCCGCCCCCCCGGTGACAGTGGTCGAGACGGTGCCGACCGGCATGAAGTTCGCCTCCGCGACCGCCGGCGGCCGGTTCGACGCCGCCGCCCGCACCGTCTCCTGGGAGGTGCCCAGCCTGCCGCCGGGCCGCTCCACTACGCTGGGCGTCACCCTGGAAGCGGAGGCCGAGGGCCAGCTGGACAGCGTCGTCGCTCTGCGAACCGGCGGCCGCACCGAGGCGGAACTGGCCTCCGCGACGGAGGTCCGCGGCTACACGGCAGTCGCCCCGCGGATTGAGGGCCTGAACGGGCCGCTCGCGGTCGGGGAGCGGGTCGCCGTGCTGGTCACCCTCAAAAACACCGGCACCGACGCCGCCAGCGGGCTGTTCGCCGACATGAACCTGCCTCCCTCGATGCGGGCTCTGCTGTACGATGGGCAGGGGTTGGAGGCGGAGGCCACCGACCGCGGCGTCCGGCTGACGCCGACGAAACCGCTGGCCCCCGGCGAGACGATCACCGCCGAGGTGCTGGTCGAGGGCGCCGCCGCGGGCGGGGGGGCGATCGAACTGATCGTCTCCGCCGACCACCTGCCGGAGCCGGCGCTGCGTTCCGAACCGGTTCGCGTGTACGCCGACGCCGAATGACCGACGCCGCCCCGCCGCCCTCCCCCGAGTCCCCCGCCCCGAGTCCGTCCGTGTCCCGTCTCGCCCGCGTCGCCGCCGCGCGGGTCTGCGTGATCAAACCCAGCGCGCTGGGGGACGTCGTGCAGGCGATGCCCCTGTTGCGCGTGCTCCGCCGCCGCTTTCCGCGGGCGGAGATCACCTGGGTGATCGCCTCCGGGCTGTCGGACCTCGTCCACCCGCACCCGCTGGTGGACCGGGTAATCCGGTTCGAGCGTCGCGGCGGCTGGCGGGACTGGCGGCGGCTGCTGGGCGAACTGCGGGTCGCCCGGTTCGACCTCGTCTTCGACCTGCAGGGCCTGGCCCGGACCGGGCTGATGACCGCCGCGACCGGGGCGCCGGTGCGGATCGGGCTGGAGAGCGCCCGGGAGGGGGCCTCGCTGGCGGTGCACCGCACGATCCCGGACAGCGGCCGCCGGATGCCGGCCCACGCCCGCTACTGGCGGGTCGCGGAGGAGTTGGGGCTGGGCGAGCAGGACCGCTCGACGCCGATCGCCGTCTCCCGGTCGGACGCCGCCTTCGCCGCCAGCGTGCTGCCGGCGGGACGGCTGAAGATGGCTCTCGTGCCCGGCGCCAAGTGGGTGACGAAGCGCTGGCCGCCGGAGAAGTTCGCCCGGCTGGCGGTGACGGCCTTCCGCAAGACCGGCGCCCTGCCGGTGGTCGTGGGGGCGCCGGACGAGGTCGATCTCTGCGGCGAGGTGATGCGGACGCTCCTGCGGCTGGCCCCCGGCTGCGGGGCGATCAACCTCGCCGGCGGGACGACGTTGCGGCAGCTCGCCGCCGTGCTCGCGGGCTGCGATCTGGCCGTCTCCAACGACACCGGCCCGATGCACCTCGCCGCGGCGGTCGGCACGCCGGTGGTCGGCATTTTCACCTGTACCGATCCGATTCGCAGCGGCCCGCCGGGACCGCGGCACGAACTCGTGCAGACCGCCGTCGCCTGCGCCGGCAGCTACAAGAAGCAGTGCCCGATCGCCGGCGCCGGGCGTTGCGCCTGCCTGGAGGACGTGCAGGTCGCCGCCGTGTGGGAGGCGACGATCCGCTGCCTGCGGAAGAACGGCTTGATCCGCCCCGCCGGCCCGGCGAAGACGGGCAGGACCGGCGCCGAGCCGATCCTGCTGCCGTTCCGGCACGCCGCCTGATCCGCGGGCGGGTCGCAGGCCGATCGGTTCAGGGGGCGCCGGCGACGTAGTCGTCGCAGCGGACGACGCGGCTGGAGTTGCCGCCCTGCTCCACGAGCACGCCGAATTGTCCGGCGGCGCCCCGCAGGTCGCGGTTGTGGAGCGCGTCCGTCTCCAGCGTCCATTCGGCCGGCTCCGCCGCGTCCGCCGGCCACAGCTTGGCCTGCAGGACGACGCCATGGTCGACCTCCCGGGCGATCAGGCGCAGCCGATAGTCCGTCTTCGCCTCGACGACGACAGGATTGTCCGCCCGCTTAACGACCTTCGTCGCGCCGCCGATGCGGCGGAACGCTTCGAGCGTCCGCCGATCGCCCGTGCCGACTCGTACGCCGCAACAGCTGTCGGCGTCGCCGTTCCAGCGGGCGATCAGGCCGACCCGCGGCACGTTCATGCTGATCTGAAAGGTGACCGCCTGCTCCACGTCGGCGGCCGTCTCCGGCGTGGGCGAGAGCAGCACGACGCCCCCCTCCCCCGCCGACCGCACCAGCCCCCGCCCCTCCTCCACGGAGACCTGCGGCCTCGCCCCGCCGAGTTCCACCACCGTCCACCCGTCGCCCCAGCCGGCCTCGGCGGGTGCGTCGAAGGCCTCCCCAATCGACGGGACCGCCGTCGCGGCCGGCGTCGGCGTGTCCGGTCTCGGCAAGGCGGACCGGCGGGCGTTCCACTCCGCGACGGGCTCGCCGAAGTCTCCGTTCGGCCGATGCAGTTGGAACGCCGGGCCGTCGGCCGGTTCGACAGTGAGCAGCGTGTCCGGGTGCAGGTTCTCGTTCAGCCGGAACTGGGGCACGTCGTCCGGGAACCGGCAGTGCACGAAGTCCACCCAGTCCCGCTTCGCCTTCGCCGCGGGACCGTCGTAGGTGAAGGCGACGGCGACGTCCGTCACGCCGTCGACCGTGCATTCCTCTACCCAGGTCGGCTGGCCCGGCGGCGGCTGGTGCTTGACGAACTCCAGCCCGTAGCGGGTCACGCCCGCCCCCTCAATCCGCAGCCGCTCGAACCGCAGTTGCTTCGAGGAGCCGGAGACCGCGTGCACCTGCACCCCGGCCCGACCGTTTCCGTGCAGGACGGAGTCGCGGTATTCGTAGGAGTTGCTGTAGGCGCCGTGCTCCAGGCCGTTGTCGGCGTTGTGGTAGGAGAGGAACGGCCCGACGCGGTGCCGCTCCGCGTTGTTCTGCCAGACGAATAGCCCGTCCTGCTTGTTGTTGTGGGCGACGCAGTTCGTGAACTCCCACACGGAACCGGACTTCTCCGGCCAGAGGAAACCGCTGGCGTCGTTGTTGCCCCGCACGCCGACGGCGACGCAATCGACGATCGCGTTCCGCTCCCCGTGCCGCAGGTTGAACCCGGTCAGGCGATAGCCGCGGAAGGCCGGGTCGGCCCGGAGGAAGGAGGCGACGCACCGCTCCCAGCGGCCGTCGTGCGATTCGTTCCCCGGGCCCGGATCCCACCAGTAGGCGTCCTCCCAGACGTCGTGGCTCACGCAGCCCCGCAGGGTCACGCCGTGGCTGGCGTGCGGCACGAAGGCTCGGTTGCCGCTCTCGTGGACGACTACGTTCTCGACCAGCGTGCCCCGCGACCCGTCCCCGCAGTGGTGAAAGTGCACCGGATACCGGCCGAGCACGCTGTGGGTGACGCCGCGCGCGTCCGGCGGCGTCCGCGGCCCCATCTGCTCGAACGCGACGTTGCGGAGCGTCTGCGGGGCGTCGGTCATGAACAGCGTGTGGGCCCGACCCTCCGCCGTCCCCCGCAGCACAATGTTGCGGGTGAGGTTCAGGGCCTCGGCCGTCCACGCCCCGTTGACCTGCGGGTGGGGGTGCGTCAACGGTTCGCTGAGGGTGACGGCGTTGCCGTCGATCCGCTCGACCCGGACGTCGTCGTACCCGGTCCAGCAGGCGGCGCCGGCGGCGGGGGACTGCGTCGGGGTGAGCACGAGGCGATCGCCGACCCGCCACCCGGCGGCGTCTTCGACTTCCAGCACGGTCGCTCCGGCCTCGGCGGCGCCCCGGAGCCGGGTCCAGGGGGTGCGGTCGGCGCCGACGGCGTCCAGCCGGCCCTCGCCCATCACCCACAGCCCGACGTCGCTCGCCACCGGCGACATCCCGCCGCCGACGAATCCGGATTCGTCCACGTCCAGGAAGGTCACCGTGTGCCGCACCGCCGCGGAGGCGGGCCGCAGGGCGAGCCGGCCGTACAGCAGCAGGTTTCCGCGGAGTCGTAGCTCGGCGGTCGTGTCGGCGTCGAACGTCAGTTCGCCGTCGACCTCGACCCTGCCGAGCGGAGGGCTGGCGGGGAGATCGAACGTGACGGCGATCCCGTCGCCGATCGCCACGTCGTCTCCCTCGCCCGGCGCCGCCCCGTCGGCCCAGATGCTTGGATCGGACCAATTCCCCGACCGCCGCGCCTCCCGCTCCGCCGCCCCCGCGGCCGCGGGAAGCCCGACGGCGAGCAGCCCTGCGCAGACGGCAGCGGCGAAACGCGTGCGGGCCCGAATCATGGCAAGAGCGGCCTAAGAGGAAATCCAAACGGCCGGAGCGGCCCCCGCCTCCGGCCCCACAAGAATCCAAGACTACCGATGCGTCCGCCGCAAACAACCACCTCCGCCACGAGCACCTCTCAAGAAATCAACCGTAGACGCCAGCCCGATTCACGAGCGTTGCGTTCGCCAAAACTGCGGGGCCCTTCCGCACCAACGGCCCGCGACGAACCTCACCGGTCGTCGTCCTCCGCCCTCACGCCAAAAACAACCGGCGGACGGATATCGGACCGCAACTTCCCACAGCGCCGGCAGAACAAGACCGGCAGAACGAAACAGACACAATCGAGGCGAACGCCCCGCCGTCCCGCCCCCCACCGCTCCGCCAATCGGCCTGGCGAAGCGAATGCCCCCACTAGGGGCAGAACGTGGCGACGCAAACCCCGAGAAACGTAGGGCGAACGGCGATTGCCGAACGGGCGGCGACGCAAAATCCGACGCAATCGGCCCCGATCTCGCCCGGATCGTCGCCGCGTGGCCGACGCTGCCGGAGCCGGTGAAGGCCGGGATGCTCGCGATGGTCGCCGCCGCCGCCCCGCCGGAGCCGGTGAAGCTGCTCCCGCCGATGGACCCCCGGGAGCAGGATCGGGGAGCGAAGATCAACCAACACGCCCGCCCCGTCGTCGGGCCTGAAGGCCCCCGCCCCCTGCACCTGCTCCACATTGCGGGCCTCGCTTTTCGTGCGAGCATCGGCCCGACGCTCGCCCTGCTACCGGACGGCCGGCGGTTGCGGCTCGCGGAGTGCTTCGGGCACGCCCCGGCCCGCCGGCTGATTCGCGGCGTGGTCCTGATCCCGACCGACCCGGACGGCCCCCGCTGGACGGTCGCCGCCGTCAACCCGCACGACTGCACGGTCACGGTCCGCCCGCACCTGCCACCGGGCCTGCTGGCCGACATGACGGTCCCGGACCCTGACGCCCCCGGCGGTCGGGAAGCCCTCGCCGCCGTCTTGGCCGCGGCCCTCGCCCCCCTGCCGGTGCCGGCCCACGCCGACGAGCACTACCCCCTGCGGCGCCGGGGCCCGTGGCAGAACCCGCCCCTCCGTTCGGAGGTGCGTTCTTGAACCCTTGGAACAGGATTCGGGTAGCTCCCCCGCCGTCGCCCCGTC
>NZ_JBINJD010000095.1:0-19554 GCF_043951915.1 Alienimonas sp. DA493
TGGTCGTCGACGACCACAATGCGGATCCGGGAGTCTTCAGGACGTGTGTCGCCGCCCCGCGCGGCCTCGGTCGGCACGGGCAGCGGGTCTACGTCCCGGGCCGCCGCCTCCTCCTCGGCCGGCAGCAGCATGCGAACTGAGAATTCGCCGTCCGCGGGGGATTCGAGGTCGAAGTTCCCGCCCAGGTGCTCCAACCGCTCCCGGATACTGAAAAGCCCCAAGCCCTCGGGGCGGGGCCGGGCCTCCCGCAGAGCGTCCTCGGACATGCCGACGCCGGGGTCGCGGACGCTCACCTCGAGCCGGCCGCCTTCGCCGCGGCGAATCTCCACGATCGCCTTCGCCTGTCCGCTGTGCTTGACGACGTTGAAGAGGAGCTCGCGGACCGCGTCGAAGGCGAACGCTTTTAAATCGTCGGGCAGTTCGCCCTCGTCGTCGCCGGCGATCTCGACCTGCAGGCCGTGTTTCTCCGCCATTTGCCGGGCAAGCCACTCCACGCCGTGGCGGAGTCCGCTGTCCTGCAGCACCGGGGGGCTGAGGTCGACGGCCAGCGAGCGGGACGCCGTCAGCGACTCGTCGATCAGGTCGTGTACCTCCTGCATGACCGACTCGGTTCCCCCGGCAACGGCGTATTGCACCCGCATCTTGGCCGCGACCAGCAATTGCTGCAGGTGGTCGTGCAGCAGCTTGCTGACCCGCCGCCGTTCGCGCTGCTCGGAGACGGTGATCTCGCTGGCCAGTTCCCGCAGCTGAATGGTGCGTTCGCGGACCTGGTCCTCGAGCCCGAGCTGGACGCGTTCGAGCTCCTGACGGTCGAGATAGTTTCTGACCGCCCCCCCCAGCACGTTGGCGACCGACTGCAGGAATTGCGCGTCGTCGTCCGTAAACTCGTGCCGGCGGCGGGAGTGCGTGCCGAGGACGCCGTAATGCCCATTGACGCCGTGGATCACGACGCTCATCCCGCTGACGACGTCGTGGTCGGTGAGCAGGGCGGGGCCCTGAAACCGCGACTCCGTGCTGAGATCTTCGACGATGACCGGCGTATCCGTTTTCAAGGTATATCCCGCCTGCGAGCGGTCGTCGGCG
Organism: Alienimonas sp. DA493; assembly: GCF_043951915.1. NCBI lineage: Bacteria > Pseudomonadati > Planctomycetota > Planctomycetia > Planctomycetales > Planctomycetaceae > Alienimonas > Alienimonas sp. DA493. Next base: position 1,084 of record NZ_JBINJD010000095.1, read on the forward strand.
TCGACGTAGGCTCGGCCGATCAGCCCCTCGTTCCATCCGACGCCGGCGAGCAGGAGCAAGCGTTCTCCTGATTCCAATCGCAGCACTTTGGAGAGGTCGCTGCCCAACGTCTCCGTGACGGCTTCGACGGCCGCCTGCATCAACGCCGGGAGGTCCTCGCCGGCCAGCGCGCGCGAGCCGAGTTCCGCCACGACGGCCTGCTGCCTCGCCCGGGCCGAAGCTCGCCGCTCGGCCTGACGCAACTCCGTAACGTCGATCATCGCGCCGACGGCCCCGCGGGTTTCGCCGTCGTCCGCGTGCAGCGGCAGCGCGGCCATCCGCAGTTCCAGCCGCCGGCCGTCCGCCCGTTCGACCAGCAAGTCGTGCGTGGCGACCGGTTCGCCCGTGGCCAGCGCCTGCTGAATCGGTAGTTCAGCCGGGTCGACCTCCCTGCCGTCGCGGAACACGCGGTAGGCGGCGCTGTGCCCGGGGGGCCCCGACTTCGACGCGTTGGCGCCGGGCCGGAGGCCCAACATTTCCGCGCCGCTGCGATTGACGGAGATCTGCTCGCCGGCGCCGTCGGTGCAGATCGCGATCCCGACCGGCAGGAGTTCCAGCGTGGTCTCGAGTTCGTCGACGCGTTGTTTCAACTCCGCGTTGAGCCTTCCGACCTCTTCCTGAGCCCGCTTCTGCTCGGTGATGTCGCCGAACGTGAGCACCACGCCGTCGATGACGTCTTTCACCGTCCGGTAAGGCATGATCCGCAATAGAAACCAGCGATCGCCCTCCGGCCGGCGGACCTCCTCCTCGAACACCGTCAGCGTCTTCAGCACGCGTCGCACGTGTTCGCCGAGGTCGCCGTCGACGAACCGGCGGGTGATGTCCGTGAGCGGTCGGCCGACGTCTCCCTCCTGCAGGTTGAAGACCTCGCTGGCCACCGGGGTGAACTTTTTGATCCGCAATTCGCGGTCGATAAAGAGGGTCGGGACCTGCGTACTCCGCAGCAGGTTCTGCAGGTCGCTGTTGACCGAGTCGAGTTCCTCGACCTTGTTGTTCAGCTCCACGTTGACCGTTTGCAGCTCCTCGTTGACCGACTGCAGTTCCTCCTGGGACGTTTGCAGTTCCTCGTTGGCGGACTGCAATTCCTCGTTGAGGGAAAGCAGCTCCTCGTTCGAGCCCTGCAGATCCTGGTTCGACGCTTCGAGCCGTTCGATCGCGTTCTGTAGGAATTCCTTCGTGCTCCGCAGCCCCTTCCGCAGCTGCTCGATCTCCTCCTGCTGGTCGCCGGCGGGGGCCGCCTGTCCGTCGGGCGCCGTCGACAGTTCAACAGGGGAGGCGAGTTCCTCGAAGACGACCATGAACAGTCCGGGAAACCGGTCCTTCTCCAACGGCCGGACGATCAGGTTCAACCGTTGGACCTGTCCCCCAATCCCGATCGAGAGGTCCCGCTGCACGACCTCTTCCTCGCGTTCGACCGCTTCGTGCAAGGCCACCCGCACCGACAGTCGAAGGTCCTGCCGGACCATGCTGGCGAGGTTGAGGTCCGGCGTTCCGGCCGGAAGTTCGAGGTAGCGGCCGGTGCGGCCGGAGGCGTACGCGATCGTCCCGTGCCGGTCGACCACGGCGCTGGCCGGCGCGAACCGATCCAGAAGCAGCCGTTCGAACCGGGCGCCCACGCCGCGCTCGTGCTCCGGCTCCCCGACGAGCGTGGTCGTCGGCGGTCGCGTCGGCCGGTCGCGTTCCCTCTCCGCCAGCGGCAGCGGCAGATTGCGCGTGCGCAGCGGGTCGGCCGCTTGGAACAACCGGAGACTCTTCTCCACCGGCTTGAAGAGGTCCGGCTCGGCCGAGACGCTTCCCGACGACCCCAGGAAGAGAAACCCGGACGGCGACAGGGCGTAGCGGAACGTCCTCAGCAGCGTCTTCTGCAGCGCCGCGTCCAGGTAGATCAGCAGGTTCCGGCAGCTGATCAGGTCCAGCCGGGAAAACGGCGGGTCGCGAATCAGGTTGTGCGGCGAAAAAATGCACATTTCCCGGATGTCCTTCGCCACCCGGTAGCCGGCGCCCTCCTTGACGAAGTGTCGCTCCAGACGCTCCCGCGTCACCTGCTCGACGATGCCTTCCGGATAACGCGCCTGCCGAGCGAACTTGAGCGCCTGCTCGTCAATGTCGGTGGCGAAGATCTGCACCGGAAGCGGTTTACCCGCGCGAGACAACGCCTCGCGGACGAGCATCGCGATCGAGTACGGCTCCTCCCCGGTGGAACACCCCGGCGCCCAGATGCGGAGCGAATCCTCCGACCGCTTTCGGTCCAGCAGAACCGATAACACGTCCCGCTCGAGGGCGGCGAACGCCTCTTCGTCGCGAAAAAAGCCCGTCACCCCGATCAGCAGGTCCTTGAAGAGCTCTCGCGGCTCCTCGGGCGACTCCCGCAAATGGTCCACGTACCGTTCAATCGTGGAAGCTCGGACGACCTGCATCCGCCGCCGGATCCGCCGCAGAATCGTCCCCTTCTTATATCCGCTGAAGTCGTGGCCGGTGCGCCGTTGGAGGATGCGGAACACGTCGGCGAGATGCCCGTCCGCCTGACGGAGGAGCGCCTCGCCCCCGTCCTCGCCCCCCTCCGCCGTCAGTTGACGGTGCCGGGCGTACTGGCGCAACAGCTCCGGCATCTCCTCGACCGGCAAGACGCGGTCGACCGCACCGGCTTCGGCGGCGCTGCGGGGCATGCTGTCGTACTGGGCGGTGGCGGGCTCCTGCGCCAGCGTCAGCCCGCCGTGCTCTCGGATCGCCTTCAACCCCAGCGTCCCGTCGGAGCCGGCCCCGGAGAGCACGACGCCCACCGCTCGGTCCCCTTGGTCCTCGGCGAGCGAACGGAAGAAGTTGTCGATCGGCATCCGCTGCCCGTGCGGCTCGAACGGCGACCGCGTCCGCAACACCCCCTCCTCAATGGTGAGGGTGCAGTTCGGCGGGATCACGTAAACGTGATTCCGCTCGATCGCCGTCTCGTCGACCACGTGGCGCACCGGCATTGCGGTCGACCGCGCAAGCAGTTCCGGCATGATGCTGTCGTGGTCCGGGTCCAGGTGTTGAACCAGCACCAACGCCGTTCCGCTGTCCGCGGGCATCCGCTCGAAGAACTGCCGGAACGCCTCCAAACCGCCGGCCGAAGCTCCGATGCCGATCACCAACCGCGCGGCGTCGTCCGGCTGACGGTCCTCCGAATTGCCGCGTGATACTTCGTCACTGACTGACACGGTCGCCCGATCTTTCGTTCCCGGTGGAAGTTCCGGTGGAAGTTCCGGTCCGGCGAGCGTGCGGTCGCCGGTCGCTGCGTGCGAGGGTCACAGCCTGGAGACGCCACCGGCGGAGGACCATAGTCCGGCCAAGCGTGGCGTCGGCAACCCATAAACTTGCCCCCGTGAATCCGCCGGGGGGGCGAGTCGGAGCGGAGTCAGGCGTCGCGCGTGGTCGAACCGGTGCGGAGCAGGCGCCGCAGGAGCGACGCCTGCTCGTCCGACTCCGTCGCCCGCGTTTCAAACAATTCCCGCTCGCCGCGGCCGCCGGCGGTCGCGGCGTCGCCGGCAAGCGTCCGGAGAAGATTCGTCCGTTCCTCGAGCGTCCGCAGCGCGACCCACAGCGCCTCCTCGAAGGCGTCGTCCTGCTCGCAAAGCAGGCTGCGCGCGGTCATGCCGTGACCGACGTGGCAGCGATACCGCCGTACGTCGCCATCGTCCAACTCCCACAGCGGCCCGCCGCACTCCGGACAGCTGAGCGGCGCCAGGCGCCCCAAGGCTTCCTCCTTTGGGATCTCGCTGGAGGCCCGTTCGGCGATCTCGGCTTCCTGGACCACGTCGGCGGGCGGCGGCGGCGACGGCCCGGGCGAGGCGGACGCCAACTCCGCGAGCCGCCGCGGAATCTCGGCCAACGGCAGCACGTCGTCCACCGCGACACGTTCAATCGCGTTGCGGGGCATGTCCGCGACGAGGGCGTCCTCCGGGTCTTGGACGACCGCGTGTCCGCCGCACCGTTTCAGCGCCCGCAGCCCGGCCGACCCGTCGTCGAGGTAGCCGCTCAGCAACACGCCCACAACCCGCGACCCGTAGGCGGCGGCGGCCGAGCGGAAGAGCACGTCGATCGCCGGCCGCGAGCGATTCTCCCGCGGCCCCCGGGTGACCCGCACCTCGCCGCGACGGACGACCAGATGGTAATCCGGCCGGAAAACGTAGACCCGGCCGTGTTCCACCGCCGCCCCGTCCCGCGCCCGCTCGACCTGCAACGGACAGTGTCGGTTCAGGATGTCGGGCAGTCCGTCGGGGATCTCCATTGACGCGTGGAGCACGACGAAGACGCTCGCTCGAAGATCGGGCGGCAGGTCGGCGAGCAACCGCCGCACCGCCTCCATCGCTCCTGCAGAACCCCCAACGGCGATCACGTCGTGTCCCGACATCTCGCGAGGGTACCGGCGGAAGCTCATCGAACCAATCCCCCGAAGGCGTCCCCGAGGCTCCGGCTTCGGCCCCCGGTTTCGCCCGGCCGGCAAGGCCAGTCCGGCGCCGCCGATCGGTGGGCGAGGCGGACGAGAACGACGCGGAAGCGGGAGATCATCGCCGCGACAACGGTCCGGCACGTTGCCGACCGGCTGGCGGACGGCCCGGGGCTGACGGCGGTGGTCGGCGGGGACTTTAACAAGACGGCGAGCGACTCCGTCTCGGCGCTGCGGGAGGAGAAGTCGAATTGACGACCAAAAACGAGGCGATCTAACCTCGCGGCCTCTCGCAGATCATCGCATCGAACCATGCCTGGGCAGTCCGACGGGGACGGCGCCGACCGGGGGCGAACGTCGCCCGAAGGTCGGTTCGCGATCGCCTCCCTCCGAGCCGACGACGTCTTGGACGCGCTGCCGCAGCGTGTCTTCTGGAAGGACCGGGATCTGGTCTACCGCGGGTGCAACCGTGCGTTCGCCCGCGACGCCGGACTGACCGAACCGGCCGAGATCGTCGGGAAGACGGACTTCGAACTCTGCTGGTCCCGGGAGGAGTCCGAACAGTTCCGGGCCAACGACCGGGCGATTATCGAGAGCGGCGAGCCTCGCCACTTTATCGAGCCGCAGCACAACGCGTCCGGGCTGGAGCGATGGCTGGACACCCGCAAGCAGCCCCTGCGCGACGGGGACGGGCGGGTCGTCGGGGTCCTCGGGACGTACCTGGAAGTCGCCCCCAGTGAGCAGGTCGAGCGGGAGGCCGCCCTCGCTCGGGAGCGGCTGCAACTGGCCCTCTCCAGCGGGCAGGCGGGACTTTGGGACTGGAACCCGCAGACGGACGAGGCGTATTTCTGCGCCCGCTGGACGGCGATGCTCGGCTACGAACGGGCCGAGGTGCCGCAGGCCGGCCGAGCGTTTTTCGCCCTGATCGTCCCGGCGGATCGGGCGCGAACCCGGGAGGCGGTGCGGCGGGTCTTCTCGGGCGAGGTCGAGCAGTACGAGGAAACCTTTCGCATGATCCACCGCGACGGGTCGCACGTGTGGGTGCGGGCCCGCGGGCGGGTGATCGAGCGGGACGGGGACGGCCGGCCGACGCGGATGATCGGGCTGCACGCCGACGTGACCGACCAGAAGCGTACCGAGGAGGCCCTGCGGGAGGCCGAGGAGCGATTCCGCCGGGGGTTCGAACAGAGCGGCGTCCCCAGCTACCTGTGCACTCTGGAGGGCGCGATCACCCGCACCAATTCGGCCTACCGGCGGCTGCTGGGGGGTTCCGACGAATTAGTCGGCGGATCCGTTGAGTCGTTCGCTCATCCGGATGACGCCGCCCTCTGCCGGGACCTGTTCGACGCATTCACCCGGGGGGGAGAAAGCACGGCCAGTTGGGAGAAGCGATTCGTCCGGGCGGACGGCACCGAGGTTCACGCGGTCGTCAGCAACACGCTGATTCGCGACGCCGCCGGATCGCCCCGGGAAGTCCTCGTTCAGATCCAGGACGTCACGGCCCGAAAGATCGCCGAGGCGCAGCTCAAGCAGCAGGAGGAGGCCCTGCGACACCGCGGGCGGATGGAGGCGGTGGGGGCGCTGGCCGGCGGGATCGCCCACGAGTTCAACAACCTGTTGCAGGCGATCGGCGGATTTACCGAGTTCGCCGGAGACGGGCTCTCCGAATTAGAAGGACTGCCTGGCCTGCCGCCGGCGGCCGCCGACGCCGCCGCGGCCGTCCGCGGCGATTTGGAACAGGTCGTCTCCGCCACCGGTCGGGCCGCCGAACTGACCCGGAAGATGCTGGACTTCAGCCGCCGGGACGGACGGGTCCGCCAGCGACTGGACGCGGCCGAACAGTTGGACGACCTCTCGAAGTTGCTCCGCCCGCTGGTCGGCGAACGGATGGACCTGATCGTCCGGCCGCCGGCCCGGGGCGCCGCGGCGCTGGAGGCCGACCGGACGGAGCTGCAGCAATGCCTGCTGAACCTCTGCGTGAACGCCCGGGACGCAATGGCGGACGTTGGCGAACGGGCCGGGGCGGGAGGGAGGAGCCGGCTGACGGTCTCCGCCGAGCCGGTGGCGCTGCGGAACTCAGCCGGGGGCGAAGCGACGGCCGCACACGCCGACGCCGGGCCGGGACAGGGGGTGACGGGCGGGCCGGTCCAGCCCGGCGCCTACGTGCGATTCAGCGTGTCCGACACCGGCCCGGGCGTCCCCGAGGAACTGCGCCGGCGCATCTTCGACCCGTTCTTCACGACGAAGCCGCCCGGCCGGGGGACGGGGTTGGGGCTGGCGGCGGTGTACAGCCTCGTCGAGCAGCAGGGCGGGCGGGTGGTGTTGGAGACCGGGCCGGACGGGTCGACGTTCCACCTCGACCTGCCCGCCGCGGGCACGGTCGCCGGAGGGGCCGCCGCGGGGGAAACCGCCGGGGAGTCCGCCCCGGATCTGCCGTCGGCGGACTGCCAGGGCAAGCCGCGGGTGCTGATCGCCGAGGACGAGACGCTCGTGCGGGAGATCGCCGTGCAGGCCCTCAACCGGGCCGGGTACGAAACGGTCGCCGTCGACCGCGGGGACGCGGCGGTGGCCGCCTTCGAGGAGCACGGCGGGCGGTTCGCACTGCTGCTGTTCGACATCGTCATGCCCGGCCTGACCGGACGTGAGGCCTACGAACGAATCCGCGGCCTCGCCCCCGAGGGCGGGTCGCCCCCGCCGGTGCTGTTTTGCACCGGACACGATCCGGAAAGCGACCGGGCCATGAACATGGAGCAGTGCGAGGGGCTGCCGCAGGTCCGCAAACCGATCACCCCCGCCGCGCTGGTCCAAGCCGTCCGCGAACGGCTCGGTTGACCGCACTGCCTTCCGCAGGCCCTGATCGTGCCCTCCCGTCGCCGTTCTAACAAGCGAAGAGCGGCTGCCGGATCGATCGCCGGCGGGGCGCGATCGTGCGCCGGCGACTCTCAAAAGAACTTTTAAAAAAGAACGTTCAAAACAGCCGCCCCCCCGACGGCGTCCGCCGTCCCGCCCCTGCCGAGCCTCGCGTCGGCGGGGTTGTCCCGGTTTTGATGACTGCAGGGGGCCTGCGACAGGGCGCCACACCGCATGGGGGATTTTCTGTGACGCATTTGACCATTCCGTGACGAAGGGTCTGGTTACCGCCCGGGCCAGCGGTGTTCCCGTCACGGCGATCGTCAACGGCGGGAGGCGTTTTGGTGTTCACCAACGATCCACGAGCGGCTCCAACGACGATGTTTGAGGCACAGCGAAACACGCGGTTTACCGCTTCGGCGACGGACCGAAAGACCGCGGATGAGATTCTCAATCTTGGCGATCAACGAGACGCGGACGGCTTCGAAGGCGACTGCGGCGGCCCTTCGCACCAAAACGCCGGACCGGACGTTCCGGGACGAACCGCGGGGCCGGGGAACGCGGACCTCCCCGCTTACCTCCTCGCCCCTCAAGAAGGCGCCGGCGGCCGAGGGGGCTGTCGGCAGCCCGACCGAGCGCCCGGGACCGGCGCCCCCGCACACGCCGGGAACCGTTCTGAAACGGTCTCGGACATCGATTGTTCCGAACCCCGCGTTGATCCCGCGTTGGAGCGGCTCCGGATCGCGCTCGTCAGCAACGACGTGGGGCTGTGGGAATGGGACGTCCCGACGGACAAGCTGGATTTCAGCGACCTTTGGGTGAGCTTGCTCGGCCGCGACGCCGACGACGCGCCTCGGCGGGGACAGTCGTACCGCGATCTGATGCACCCGGACGACCTCGCCGAGGCCTTGGAACGATTGCGGGATCATTTTCGCGGCGAGACGGAACGTTACGCCGTCTGCGTCCGCTTTCGGCACGTGGACGGACACTGGGTTTGGATTCGGTGTCGGGGCCGATTGACCGAACGCACCGCAACGGGGACCCCGCTGCGGATGATCGGTCTGTACGCCGACGCCACCGCGGAGAAAGAGGCGGAATCGGCGCGGCGTGAGGCCGAGGAGCGGTTCCGCCGCAGCTTCGAACAGTCCGGCGTCGGCAAATGTCTGGTCGATCTGAACGGCCGGATCACCAGGGCGAACGCGGCGTTCGGCGCCCTGGTCGGCCGGAGCGTCAACGAGTTGGTCGACGCGGACTACGCAGCGATCACCCATCCGGACGACCTGCCGCGTTGTCGCCAGCGGTTCCGGGCTCTCCTGGAGGCGGAGCGGGACGCCGAGCGGGCCGAGACCTGGGAGAAGCGGTACGTGAAACCGGACGGGGAGATCGTTCACGTCCTGCAAAGTCGAACCGCCCTCCACGGCCCGGACGGTCGACCGACGGAGGTGATCTGCCACGCGCAGGACCTCACCGATCTGAAGCGGGCCGAGGAGAAAATGGAACGGCAGGAGTCCATCCTGCGACACAGGCAGCGGATGGAAGCCGTCGGCTCCCTGGCGGGCGGCATCGCCCACGAGTTCAACAACCTCCTCCAGGCGATCGGCGGCTACGCCTCCTTCGCGATGGAGGGTCTGGAACAAACGACCGTCGACGCGGCGGAGGTCGCCGCGGACGTCGCCGAAATTCAAGTCGCCGCCGACCGGGCGGCGAAACTGACGCGGCAGATGTTGGACTTCAGCCGGCGCTCGCCGTCCAAACGAACGGCGTTGAACGCCCGGGAAGAACTTCACGCGCTCGAACGGATGATCCGGCCGTTGGTCGGCGAGCGGATCCACGTGCGCGTTCAGAGCGGCGACGTCCACGGCCGATGGGAGGCCGACCGGGCGGACGTGCAACAGGCCCTGATGAATCTCTGCGTCAACGCCCGCGACGCGATGACGAACGGCGGGACGCTCGCCCTGAGCGTCGAACAGGTGATCGTCGAAGACGACGACGGCGCCAGCGACGATCGGGAGGCGGACCTCATCCGGGGACGTATCGCGCCGGGGGCCTACGTGCGGTTCTCCGTGTCCGATACCGGGACCGGCATCCCGCCGGAGATTCGCGATCGCATCTTCGACCCGTTTTTCACCACGAAGCCCCCCGGCAAGGGCACGGGAATGGGGTTGGCGTCGGTCTACGCCGCGGTCGAGCAGCACGACGGACGCATCGTCGTCAAGACCGGCCCGGGCGGCACGCGGATCTCGCTCGATCTGCCCCTGAGCGGGCCGCGCCGGGCGGAACCCTCCGGGCAGGCGGACGAAGACTCGTCGGGGGGGCTGCGAGTCCTGTTGGCGGAGGACGACGTCCTCGTCCGCCAGGTGGCCGAACGGACCCTCCTGAAAGCCGGATGGACGCCCGTGGCGGTGACGAGCGGGGACGAGGCGGTCCGCGTCTTCCGGGAGCAGGGCGGACGTTTCGATCTGCTGCTGTTCGACATGGTCATGCCGGGACTGAGCGGCCGCGAGGCGTACGACCGGATTCGCGCCGAGGCCCCCGACATCCCGGTCCTGTTCTGCACCGGTTACGACCCGGAAAGCGACCGGCAGGTCGCTCTCTGCACGGACCTCCCGCTCGTCTACAAGCCGATCGCCCCGACCGCCCTCGTCGAGGCGGTGAACGAGGCGGTCGGGGGCGAGCGGTCGACACGCCCGCAGCGGTCCGACGCGGCGGCGCCCTCCCCCGCCCCCGCCTCTCGCCGACATTTTTAATCCCGGGACACCCCGTCTTCAGTCGTAATTGCATAATTGCCCCGAGCGCCTCAGGCCCGCAGAGAATTGATGAAGCCCTTCAAGGTTTTGGTCGTTGAGGATCATGATGAGCTACGCATGGCGTCGCTGCGGGCCCTCCGCAAGCGCGGGTTCGTCTGCGACTCCGCCGAGGACGGGTTGCGCGGAACGGACAAACTGTTCAACGGGGCGTACGACGTTCTGTTGACCGACCTCGCCATGCCGGAGATGAACGGCCACGCCCTCTGCGTGCAGGCGCTCCGGATGCGGGATCGCCCCGCCGTCGTCGTGCTGACCGGGGTGGTGGAGGAACGAATCTCGGCGGACCTCAAGAAGCGGGGCGTCGATCGAATTCTCTACAAACCGATGGGGTTCTCCGAACTCGCCGCCGCGGTCCGGGAGGCCGCGGAGCGGCGGGCCGGAGCGGCTCCCGACGCGCTCCCGCGGGTCGACGCGAGTCCCCCGCGGCCGGCTGCGCAGGAAGAGGACGCCGCAAAGGGGAGCGAGGGGGCGTGCGATGCCGAGAACCGACCTCACGCTCAGCGACGGTTCGGCCCGCCGCTGTCCGAGTCGGAACCGGTCGAGGTGGCGATTTTAATGCGGGAACGCGAGGCCGCCGCCAGGATGCGGGAGGCCTTCGCCGAGCGGGAGCTTCGGGCGGCCTGCTTCGACGGCGCCGACGCGCTGCACCGTTTTCTCACCTCCTCCGACCCGGACCTGGTGATCCTCGATCAGCAACTCGACGGTTTTCTCTCCGGCTCGGCGATCGCGCAGCAATTAATTGAACGGTTTCTCGGCCCCAAGATCGTCCTGTTGGAGCCGGGGGATCGGCAGGGGGCCGGCGAAGAGAACGACGCAGTCAGTTCGAGTCCGTCGCAGATCTGGCGGCTGTCCGACGACACCCCCTACGAGCGGGTCGCGGCCCGCGCCGCCGCCTTCCTGCGAAACGCCAACGGCGGGTACGCGACGATCTCCCCCGCGGCCCACGCGATCGCGGCGAGCAGTCCCACCGCTCCGCCGTCGCCGGATCTGCTCAAGCGACTCGCCCGTCACCTGCAGAAGTCCCCGGAGCAGATCGACGCGGACCAGGTCGCCGCCGACATCAGCAGCGATCCGCCGGCCGCCACGGAATTGCTCCGCCTCGTCAACAGCGCGCACGTCGGCCTCCGCCGCCGCGTCAATCGCATTGCCGACGCCGTCAAGCTGCTCGGCGCTTCCCGCTCCGTCTCGCTCACCTACGCGGTGTGCCAGAAGAAGTTGGTCGTCAAGCTCGACGCGCCGTGGGCGGACGAGCTTCATCGCTGGTATCACCGGCGGAGCCTACTGATCGGCTGCGCGGCCCGGGAACTCCTCCGCCGCGACTTTCCGCTGCTCGCCGAAGACGGGTTCGCCCTCGGCCTGCTGCAGGAACTCGGGATCGTTCTGATCGCCGGAACGCACGGGGAACGGTACGCGCAACGGATCCGGTCCGGCGCGTCGCAACCGCGGACCGCGGACCTGACGGCGATGGAGCGGCACGCCGTGAAGGTGGACCATGCGTCGGTCAGCGCCGCCGCCTTGGAGCGCTGGGGCTTTCCGAGGCCGGTCGTCCAACTCGTGCTCTGCCACCACAACGCTGAGATCGCCGGGCCGAGCACCGCCCCGGAAGATCGGCTCCACGCCGCGATGCGTGTCGGCGAGGCGCTCGCCGACCTCTTGGACGACCGCGGCGTCGCCCGACGCACGCACTTCGCGCAGATGCTCAAAGACAGCGGCCTGGCCCCGGACGAACACCCGAGGGACCTGCTGGCCGCCACCGCCGCCGCCGCCGAGGAGTACCTCTCGATCCTGTCGCTCCCCTCTCCCGAGGACGGCGCCGTCGAGGAGACGATCGAAGCGCTCTCGCGGGACGACTCCGCGGGGGACGCCTCCGCCGGAGGACGGGCCGGCTCAGCGTCGACGACGCACGGCGGAGCGCGCGGACCGCGGGAGGACGCGTCCGAGCGGCGGGACGCCCGCCCCGTCAGCCGGACTCCCTTGCGAGACAGCCTCAGGAAACTTGTCGGCGTCTAGGGATCGCCGCCCGGCGGGTCGCCGGCGCCCCGGGAGCCGTGCGTCCGGCCGCTCCTCGGCGCCCCGCAGCGTGTGGCCGCCGCGGGCGGGTCTGGACGGGATCGTGGACGAGGGCGTGGGTCGCGGGGCCCTCGCCAGGGACATTCCCGAACTGGCGCCCCGTCGAGCGGGCGAAGTCCTCCGGCGGCCGGTCCGGCGGCCGCGACCGCGCGGCCAGCTGGATGTCCCGCGCTGTGCAGACCTTCGGACGCCGCGTTAGGCGATCTCCCACCCCGCCCGGTAGGGGGGCCGGATCAGCGCCGCCGCCTCGGGCGCGTCCGGCACGGTCAGCGTTTCGGCGTTCCAGGCAATCGGTCGGCCGAGTCGGTAGGCGACCAGCCCCAGCAGCACCGTCTCGGTCAGCGGCCCCGAATACGCGAAGTCGCAGGTCGTCGGGACGCCCGTTTTGACGGCCTCGATCCACTCCGCGTGGTGCCCGATCGACGCCGGAATCGTCGGCTCCGGCGGCGTGAAGTCGGCGAACTTTTCTTCCGGGAACAGCCTCCGGCTGCCGTAGTCGGCGAGGAGCTGTCCCTCCTGGCCCACGAACAGCACGCCCGACCCCGGCAGTTTGACGCCGTGTAGCTCGCGGGGCGCCCGGTCGCCGTCGTACCAGGTGACCTTCACCGCCGGCATCTCGACGCCGGCGGGCTCGTCCCCGTCAGCGGACCCCGCGGCGGACCCGTCGGCCGCGACGGCGGGGCCGACGCGGCGGGCGGGGAAGTCCCAGGTCGCGGTCATGCCGAGCGGGGCCGTCTCCGCATCGGGCGGCGGTCCGGCGGCGGCGACGGCGGTCGGATGCTTCAAGCCGAGCGCCCAGAAGACGAGGTCGAGGTAATGGCAGCCCATGTCGCCGAGCGTCCCGCTGCCGAAGTCCCACCACCGCCGCCAGTTGGCCGGCAGGTAGGTCGGGTGGTACGGCCGCTCCGGGGCCGGGCCGAGCCACAGGTCCCAGTCGAGTTCCTCGGGCACCGGCGGCGTGTCGGTCGGCCGCGTCCCGCCGCCCCAGCCCTTGCCGACCCAGACGTGCACCTCCTCGATCGGTCCGATCGCCCCGGCCCGGACCAGTTCGACGACGCGGCGGTAGTTGTCGCCGGCGTGGATCTGCGTGCCCATCTGCGTGGCGACCCCCTGCTCTTTGGCGACCTGCGCCGCCAGACGCGTCTCCCAGACGTTGTGTCCGAGCGGCTTCTCGACGTAGACCGGCAGCCCCCGCCGCATCGCGTCCAGGGCGATCGGCACGTGCAGATGGTCGGTCGTGCTGATCGCGACGCCGTCCAGCGTCTCGCCGTCGAGCATCCGGCGGAAGTCGGCGTACTTCGTCGCCTGCGGGTACTCCTCGAAGGCCGTCTTCGCCCGGCGGCCGTCCACGTCGCACAGGGCGACGAGGTTCTGGCTCGCCACGCCCCGCAGGTTGGCGTAGCCCCGCCCGCCGACCCCGACCAGGCCGAGGTTCAGCCTTTCGTTCGGCGACTTCGAGTCTCCCGCCCGCGCGACCGGCCCGACGTATAGGCCGGCCCCGATCGCGGCGAGCGATTTCAGGAGCGTCCGGCGCGACTCGCGGCGAAGCGTGATCTCTTCCATTAATCCGACCTCTTTTTGAAGAGGATTCTATAGAACGAGAATTGAGACGAAGGGGCCTCAGCCGTGCGCTGGCCAAAACGCCTGACCGCCACGCTAAGCGTGCGTCAGCCGGATTGCACATGACTTGCCGAAAAACCCGCCGCGACGGCGGGCGGCGCCGGCGGTCTTCCGCCCGGTTCGGGAAAGGAAAGCGTCAGGCGGAGAATTGAAAGCGGAACGGCTGCCGCGGCGGGATCTGCACCAGGCGTTCGAGGTCCGCGGCCGGCAGGTAGCCGATCCGCGGATAGCCCCCGGTGGTTTGGCCGTCCTGCAGCAGCACGATCGGCCGGCCGGACGGCGGGACCTGGATCATGCCTGGCAGCACGGGCACGCTGTCGGCCATCGCGGTTTCCCGAAGCGTCAGCGTCGGCCCTTCCAGCCGGGCCCCCATGCGGTCGCTGTTCGGGCTGACCCGGAACTCGCCGTTCCTTAGTTCATGCTGCGCGGTCGGCGTGAGCCAATCGTACTCCGGGCCCGGCCGCAGCGTGATCGGGCGGTCCGACGCGGACGCGTCCGCCAGGCTGAGGCGCATTTGCGGTCTCGTCTCCTCCGGACGCTGCCAGCGGATCACGTCGCCGGCCGCCAGCGGCCGGCCGCCGTTTCCCCCGAACCGTCCGAGCGCGTAGGTCGACGCCGAACCGAAGGTCCGGCTCGTCTGAATCAAACCCTGGACGCCGACGTACCCCCGGCAGCCGGCCTCTGCGGGACGGCCCGAGAGCGTCTGGCCGGGCGCGACGGCGACCGTGGCGTTGCGGGGCGCCGGACGGCCGTCGAGCGTCCAGCCCATGTCCGCGCCCGTCAGGCAGACGACGGCGGCCGACTCGAACCGGAGCGTCGGGGGCGCGAAATGACACTCGATCACGGGGGCGTCCGGAGCGTTCCCGAGGACCGCGTTCGCCAACTCGGCCGAGCGGCGGTCCAACGGGCCGGACGGCGGGATGGCGTAATAGGCCAAGCCCCGGCGCCCGCGATCCTGGAGCAAACTCAGCATCCCCGCGCGAACGACGGACAGCCGCCCGACCGCTTCGCCGCTTGTCTTGATCGTCGCGTCCGTCGGCACAGGTCAGCGTCCCCCTCAGGACTGTTCCGACAGCGTGACGACGTCGCCCGGCCGCAGGCTAACGGGGGGCAGCCGGTCGGACCGCAACACGTTCACCCCCAGCTCGCCGAGCACGTTCCAGCCGGCGGGGCTTTCCAGCGAGTAAATCCCCGCATAGGCCCCGCCCACGGCGAACGAGTTCGCCGCCGCCCGGCGGTCCGGGGTCTCCTTGCGGGGCACCTGCAGGCGGTCGGGCAGACCCTTCAAATAAACGAAGCCGGGCAGAAACCCGATCATCGCGACCGAGAGCCGACACGCCAGCAGGTCGCTTTGATATTGCTCCCTCGTTAGGCCCGTGTGACGGCAGACGCGGCCCCAGTCCGGCGAGTCTCCGAACCGAACCGGCAGGTTGACCGACCGCCCGCCGGCGGCGCCGGCGGCGCCGGCGGCGCCGGCGGCGCCGTCGTCCGTGAGAGCCTCTAAAGTTTGAAGGCTCCCGTCGGCGTAGCGGTCGTTGAGCTTCAGGCAGATTTCCCGCTCGGTGGCGATCACCTCGTCGCAGAAGTCCGGCCGATCGGACTGCAACGTTCCGCCGAAACTCGCCGGCAGTCGCTCGTCGGCCGACGCCGCGCGCAGCAACAGGAACGCCCCGTGGTAGTCGGTCGCGACGACCGGCCGGCCGAAGAGGCGGATCTCATGACGCCGGATCGTCATGACGGCCCCCCGCCGCGGGCGGCGCCGGCCTGGCCGTCGATCAGGCCGCGGGCGATCTGTGCGAAGCGGACCGCGTGCGGCGAGTCCCCGTGCAGGCAGATCGTATCGACCGGGATCGCGTGCCGCGTCCCGGACAGGTCGCGGACCTGCCCGGCCAGCAGTCCGCTCAGGTGGTCGCGGAAGTCGGCGTCCGAGTCGATGAGCGCCCGCGGGTCGGACCGCGGGACCAACGCGTCGGCCGCCGCGTAGCGTCGATCGGCGAAGGCCTCGTGCCGGAACGTCAGTCCCTGCCGGGTCGCCAACTCGCAGAGCGCCGATCCCGCCTGTCCGACGAGCGCGGCCTCCGGGACGATCCTCTCGACGGCCTTGATCAGAATCGCCGCCTGTCGGCCGGGGGAACGTACGTCGTGGTACAGGGCGCCGTGCGGCTTTACGTGGCGAAGTCGCCCCCCGAACGCTTCGACCAACGACTTCACGGTTGCGATCTGGAACAGCAGTTCCGCCTCCAGCCGTGCGTCCGAAAGCGAGACGGACCGCCGGCCGAAACCCGGCCGGTCCGGGTACGACGGGTGGGCTCCGACCGAGACGTTCCGCCGGACGGCCTCCCGAACCGTCGCCACGATCACCTCCGCCCCGCCCGCGTGCGCCCCGCAGCACACGTTGCACGACGTCAGGAAGGGCAGCAGTCGGCGGTCCTGTTCAACCGTCGTTTCGCCCACGTCCGCATTCAGGTCCATCGGCGGCGCTCGTGATTTGCCGTCATCTCTCCGTCCGTCGGGGCCGCGTCGTCCGGTCCGCCTGCGTTCGCTGATTAAGTCTACGCCGTCGCCGCGAGGACGAGTTGCGCGGCCGCGACGGCCAGGTCAGACGACCGGCCGTTTGCCGCTCCGCCCATGGTCGACTCAGTCAGCGAATCCCGCAACCACCGCGAGGGAACGGGGCGGAAGCGTCTGACAGCCCGCTCCGGCGCCCGTGTGTTGCGTCCCTGTCCGGCGCCCCCCGCCCCGCCGCGAGGCACGACGTTTAACACGGCTTGCGTTCCGTCAGCCCCCGCCGGGAATCTTCGAGTTCCCCAGTCGGTTCCCGCCCCAGAAACACCGGCGATCGC
This sequence comes from Alienimonas sp. DA493, assembly GCF_043951915.1. Taxonomy (NCBI): domain Bacteria; kingdom Pseudomonadati; phylum Planctomycetota; class Planctomycetia; order Planctomycetales; family Planctomycetaceae; genus Alienimonas; species Alienimonas sp. DA493. The sequence goes on from NZ_JBINJD010000095.1 coordinate 17,736, forward strand.
TCGCCTCACGTCCAGTCGAATCGCGGTCCGAGGTCCGCACGGCGGCGGTCCACCGGCTTCCAAGACGTCTCGACTACGGCGGCGAACGCGTCCCCTGAACGGGGCGGTCTCGGCATCGTCAGCCCGGCCGGTTACGGCCTGCCTGAATTCATCGGGACGCGTGACGGCGTGCAGGCGTCGCCGTGCGTCGTGACGGAGAAACTCCAGCCCTCTGAATCGGACCGCCGGGATTCGCCGGGGCGCCGGACGGCTCCGGGCGAAGACGCGATCGCGGCGGGGCAGCGGTATGGTGACGGATGCTCGCCCGCTGATGCGGTGCCCCATCCCGCTTTCCGCATGCTGCGAACCCGCGAACAATCCCCCGCCCCACGTCTTTTCCTTCAGGACCGCCGCTGATGACTTTCTCCCGCACGCCGGACCGCCGCCGCTTCTTGCAAACCGCGTCCGCCGCCGCGGCCGCCGGGCTGTTCGTCGGCACGGGCCGGCCGTCCCGCGGTCAGGAGTCGCCGAACGAACGCCCCGTGTTCGCCACGATCGGCCTCCGCAACCAAGGGTGGACGATCACCTCCAAGTCGACCGACTACGCGGACTTCGCCGCCTTCGCCGACGTCGACGAGAACGTGCTCGGCGAGAACCTGGAGCGGCTCGAACAGCGGACCAAGAAGAAGGCCGACGGCTACAAGGACTACCGCAAGGTCCTCGAACGGAACGACGTGGACGCGGTCATGATCGCCACGCCGGACCACTGGCACACTAAGATCGCCGTCGAGGCGATGCTGGCCGGCAAGGACGTGTACTGCGAAAAGCCCCTCACCCTGACGATCGACGAGGGCAAGCTGATCGAACAGGTGGTCGAGCGGACCGGCCGGGTGTTCCAGGTCGGCACGATGCAGCGGACCGAGAACGGCCAGCGGTTCCTCCAGGCGATCGCCCTGATTCGCGACGGCCGGATCGGCGACGTGCGGAAGGTCACCTGCGGCATCGGCGGCTCCGACAGTTCGCCCTCGATCCCGGCGATCGACCCGCCCAAAGGCCTCGACTGGGACATGTGGCTCGGCCCCGCCCCAGAGGCCCCCTACCGGGCGCTGCCGGAGATGCGGCAGGGCTACGGCGGCGGCGTGCCGCGGTACACCAACTGCCATTACGCCTGGCGAAACTGGTACGAGACCTCCGGCGGCCAGATGAACGACTGGGGCGCCCACCACGTGGACATCGCCACCTGGGCCCTCGGCGCCGAGGACACCGGCCCCAGCAAGATCACCCCGATCAGCTACTCCCTGCCGGTCGAGTACAAAGACGGCTACCCGACCGTCGACGACAGGTTCAACGCGCCGACGAGCTTCGAAATCCGGGCCGACATGCCCGGCGGCGTGCCGATGATCATCACCAGCGCCGGCGACAACGGCATCCTGTTCGAGGGGACGAAGGGCCGCTTCTTTGTGAACCGTGGCAAGATCGTCGGCAAGCCGGTCGAGGATCTGGAGCAGAACCCGCTGCCCGAGGGCGCCGTCGAGGCGGTCTACGGCGGCCCGGTTGCCGCGAACCACACGGCGAACTTCGTGGACGCGATGAAGTCCCGGGAGCAACCGATCTCCGACGTCTGGTCCCACAACCGGATGCTCGAGACCTGCCACCTGGCCAACATCGCCATCCGCCTGGGTCGCGAGTTGAACTGGGACCCGGCCAAGCGGGAGATCGTCGGCGACCCGGAGGCCAACGCCTTCCTGTCGCGGGAGCCCCGCAAGGGCTACGCGATCGATATGTAGTCGCGCCCCCCGCGGCCCGTACTGGAACGGCGTCCCCGCCGTCGTCGCGTCCC